>JAAYCC010000019.1 GCA_012729875.1 Clostridiales bacterium
AGCAACGCCGCCCACATAAATACTTTGGCATCTGTGCTTTCTGATTTCCGCTGCGCAGCTTGATCCACGACCAGTAACGTGTGATTCCAGACATTTCCCTCGGGATGATGAATTTGAGACTGCTCTGTAAACTGTTGACGATGCAGCATCTGAAAGGGGTATTCATTAAATTTCCCCTGTTCCATAAAGGTTTTAAGCGTTTTTGACGGCATATTCTGCTCCAATAGACATGTCTCTACAGCTTTAAATAAGGCTTGTATCAGATTGACCCCTCCTTGACCACCATAATGCGTTACTGAAGATATCTTTAACTGTTTTGCGAGCCGTATGCAATGACAGTCTTTTTGGGAGATGAAAATACCCGAATTTGAAAGCTTGGGTTTATTATTTCCGCTGTCGCTGGCGAAAAGCTTGACGGACTGCGATCTAAAAAACCATACCAATGGTGATATTTGCAAGATATCATTAGCGGACTTGCCGCTATGCGCATAAGCGCTTAAATCGGAATTATCACCCGGAGGCGCCTCCGACATGCGGAGATCGCCACGCTATCGACAAGGTTTACCCTGCGGTCTCTGACAGCGCATAATGCAGGCTTGGACTAATTCTGCCTAATTCTATAGAAATTGCAAGTTGCAGAGGCAGAATATTCATATTTTGCTCTTTTCGCTTTACAACTTAAGCAAAACCCACAAGTTGAACGGGTACACTTCCTCTAAATTCTGTTCACCATTTTTGTTGACTGTGCTGATCATTCGCAGTATAATAAATCTCAATTAATACTTTAATGTACGGCAGTACAAAGCTAATAAACGGGAGGAAAAACCTCTCAATCAAGGAGGAATATTATGGGACATGATTCTTACAACCCCTATGTAACCGCCCAAAAGCAATTTGACAGTGTGGCAGATAAGATTGGCCTCGACCAGTCAACACGCGAACTACTGCGTCAGCCCAGCCGCGAGTACCACTTTACCATACCGGTAAAAATGGACGACGGTACAACAAAGGTTTTTAATGCATATCGAATCCAGCACAATGACGCGCGCGGACCTGCAAAGGGCGGTATCCGCTTCCATCCCCAGGAGACAGTTGATACCATACGTGCGTTGTCCATGTGGATGACATGGAAATGTGCAGTAGTTGATATTCCCTTGGGAGGCGGAAAAGGCGGAGTAATATGCGATCCCCATACCCTCTCTTCCGGAGAACAGGAGAGATTATGCCGCGGCTTTGTAAGGCAGATGGCTAAGAATATCGGACCCGTATCCGATGTACCTGCTCCCGATGTTATGACGAACGGACAGCACATGCTCTGGATGCTGGATGAATATGAGGCAATACACGGCGGACATTATCCCGGAACTATCACCGGGAAGCCCGTTGGTATGGGCGGCTCTCTTGGACGTACGGAAGCGACCGGATATGGCGTCGTCTTCTGCCTGAGGGAGGCTTTGAAAGCAAACAACATTGATATAGAGGCTACAAAAGCGAGCCTGCAGGGCTTTGGAAATGTCGCGGAATACGCCGCAAGACTGTATACAAAGCTCGGCGGAAAGATTATTGCCATCTCCAGTTGGGACAATAACGACAAAAAGGCCTATACCTTCCGAAAATCGGATGGGCTTGATATTGATAAAATGGCCGAAATCAAGGATTCCTTCGGAACAATAGACAAGCAAAAGGCTGCCGGCTTGGGATGTGAGATTTTAGAAGGTGCGGAATGGATCGCTCAGGATGTTGATATTCTGCTCCCCTGTGCCATGGAAAACCAGATCACGCCCGAGACCTTTGCTAAAATCAGCGACAGGGTCAAGATTATCTGCGAGGGCGCCAATGGTCCCACGACCCCGGACTGTGACGAGCTGATAAAAGCTAAAAACATCTATTTGGTCCCCGATTTTCTGTGCAATGCAGGCGGCGTAACCTGCAGCTATTTTGAACAGGTACAGTGCAACATGAACTACTTCTGGTCCAAAGAGGAAGTTCTCGAAAGGCTTGAATTCAAGATGACTTCAGCTTTTCACGCGGTACATGATTTGGCTCAGGAAAAAGGTCTTTATATGAGAGATGCAGCCTATGTGATTGCGATTAACCGTGTTGCAGAGGCCGTTAAGCTCCGCGGCTGGATATGAGAAAGCCCAACCCCTGCTAATTATAAAAACGCGCAGAGCTGTTAGTCAGCTCTGCGCGTCTTTATACAGACATGGTTTTGTTTTACCCTTCTGAATAGCTTGCATATACCCACCGCTGCTCGGAAATAATGTTACAATCCTTGTAAGTAAAAAATATGCGTATGTGAATAAACCTTCTTTTTCCTGCCATACTAATAAAAACTATTTGGAGGTAATTATGGCAAAAGCAGGTATGAGAAGACCCGACCCGAAACAGCCGCACGGTACCGAGAGCAACAGGAAGGGCAATTTTCCGAAAAATGAAGCCCCGCCTGTGCCGGAGATGCAAGGTAAAGTTAAGACAGGTAAAGACCGTGCCAGACCCATGTAAGCAAAAAGCACCTGTTTAGGCAGGTGCTTTTTGCTTAAAGAGATTTGCTGCTTGTCGGCTCTTCATTTTTATAATAACGTCTTTTTTATTATTTTTGAGTAGAGATAGGTCTTCTTATATTTTTTCTTTGTCGCTCTGTCTTTCGTGTTTTCGTAGAGGCCGGTCCAGATCTCAACGCACCTGGACCAATATGCATCCTGGACTTCCCTCTCCCCTTTCAGATCTGTAGCAGCCTGGTTATACCATCTGGCGAGGAGATCGAGACGCTCGTCGGTCGGCTCCTGCTTTACGCATTCCTCCAAAAAACCAAGCCCCTGAGAATAATAGTGTTTTGCTGCGGAGATATCCATTTTAATCAGCTTCTGGGCCTTTGCAAACGCGGCTTCAGCACTGTCCTGTTTGACGCCGATCATTTTCATATTGGCCTGCGGAAACTCGGAAATTGCTTTCTTTACTTCGGCATTGCCTATTTTTTTAATGATAAGCGAATCAATAAGCTCTATTTTTGCCACAAATTTTGAGCTGTCCGTTTTTTCACTGAGACTGATTAAAATATCCTTCGCCCTCTGTGCCGAGTCAAGAGCCCCGGCGTCATCGTTTTGCATCATCTGGGATAAGGCTCTTATTCTCCAGTATTCGCTCATATCCTCATAGGACTGTGCGGTTCGGAGGGTCTCGTTTAAATAATTGAAAATGTCATATGCCTCATCTAAATTTTTTGAGGCCTTATCGTATTCTCCGAGAAAAATCTCCGCAAGACTCATATTGTTCAGCGAAATGGCAAGCTCGCGCTGCATACTAAACAGCCTGATTTCTGAGGCCGCCTGCCCACGCAGGGCATAGGCCATTTTGCAGTATTCATATCGTTTAAGATTGTTGCCCGTATGTATGTAAATATTCGCGGCGTGGTCGTAAGCTATTGCAAGATTGCGCTTAGCAGTCGGGCCTCCTTTGTCTGACAATATTTCTTTACGCAACTCTATTGCCTCAAATATCTTTTGAAAGGCCGCTTCGCAGTTTCCATTTTCAACAAATGCTTCCGAGAGAAGCTCCTTTGTAGTAGCCAAGTTTGACATCTGAGACCGCTCTACCGACAGGCTTTGGAATTTTTCAGCTTCTGCCGCGTTTTCAAGCATTTTTTTCTTATCGCCCAGCTGCTCATACAGCATTGAAAGCGCGCGGAGCACCTGTGCGCAGAGCGGCGCGTTTTGCTCATGATCGCCGCTTACGGCAAAGACCTCCTCTCTGCAGCTTATATACAGTTTTTCCGCCTCGCTGAATTTTGCGGTTAAAATATACGAGTCGGCGAGCTTAACTTTAGCGCGCAGGACATCGAGCTTTTTTAGCTCACCGCTTTCACAATAGCGCTCCATCTGCGGTATAAGCGTCGTATAAAGCTGCTGCAGTTTTTCCTGTCCTTTAGTTGCTGTGGAGATATAGCTGCCGATTTGAGAACAGACGGTCTGCAGAAATCTGTCCCCGTCTCTGTAATCTTCGATTTTCCCCAGAAAACCCCAGAAGTACTTGCTGTCGCCCATCACAAGCTCCGTAAACAGCTGCATAGCGCCGTTTGGAGCATTCTGCATCTTTACAAAGTCAATAGAGTTAATATATGAGATCATGGCGTCAAAGCGAAGATTCAGATAGCTTATGAGCACCATTTCATCGGCTGCCACGGGATCGTCTACAGGTAATTTCTCTATGCTTTCAAAAAGCATCCTGTTGAGATCGCCTCTCTCCTTATCCCCCATATTCCCCATTATGGCCCTGCGGATTATCCTATGCGAAAAGTCAATACGTCCGTCTCCGCGTACAATGAAATAGGGGCGGAGATATTTCATGAGCCTTGAGAAATTCAGAGCACTGAACGGGATTTGCTCTCTCGTGAAAATATCTGCGATATCCTTTTCTCTAAGACCGCGACGCGTTTTTGCGATGAGCTTGAGTACATAGGCCGCCGTTGCGACATCAATGCGCTCGCCTGCCTCAAAAATGATATCTCTGCACAACTCCTCAAGCGAATCCGGTGTGTTTTTAACGATGTCCAAAAGATAATCGTTTATTGCGGACATATCGTTTCCGAGCTTTTCTATTTCAGCGAAGTCCCTGCTGTCGAGCATGAGCAGTCGCTGCATGAGGAGGGACAAAAACAGCGGCGACGAGGAGCTTTTGTGTTTTATTATCTCTGACGTCAAGACAGAATTCAGCTGCTTATGGTTTGCCGTCAATATACTGTCTGTTATTTCTGCCTTTTCAGCGTCGGACAGCCCGCCTTTCTGTATAACAGCTGTGTTTTTCTGCATTCTCAGCGGCGGCCGGACAGGGAAATCACTAATACAGCAGCATATTACCTTTATATTATCCGGAACTATGTCCGGCAGCCAGTCGAAGCCGAGAACACCGGTGCCCTGAAGCAATTCCAGGCCATCAAGTACGATAATGAACTTTCGATCCGGAAATTTCTCCGAATACACTCTGCAGAGCTGAATGAACTCCCGGCGGCATTCCGCAAAAGACGCCGGGCCCTCTCTGTCTTCCTCAAGGCTCTTCTCCAGCTTCTGTGAGAGATAAAAGGAGAGCTGACGCAGAAGGTCGGTGGTCGTACCGGAACGGTCGTTTTCTCCGCACACAAACGGAAAAACATCACAGCCGCTGTCACGGTAATCACAGGCCAGCTTTGCGATTATCGTGCTTTTGCCGCTGCCGGACTCGCCTTTTAATATCAAAATACGCGTGTTGTCGTCGGATATGCGCTGTTTGATCTGGTCGCAGAGCTCATATAGGGCGGAAAAATGCATGGCCTTATTTTCAAGATAAAGCCATGATGAGAGCATACTCCTCTCCTGCCACGTCCTATGCTCTCCGTGCCACTGCTCCTCAAACAGCGACTGCAGGTCGGAAGACACCATTTTGCAGAACTCATCAAGGCCGGTCATGGAGTCGTTTTCAGGGTCGTATTCAAGCGTATAGGTCTTTATAGGATGCCCAATCCGCTCCTCGATTTTCGCTTTGAGCGCATCGAGCTTTCCCTTGTGCCGCTCCGATTCGGGCGTGAAGCTCAACGCCTTTTCAGCAGGCATTTTTTCTGTGTTTAGTCCGCTGCGCGCATAGAACAGGCAGCAGTCGAGCCTGCTCTTTTCAGAGAGAGCTCCGTATTCGATCTCAAGCGCCGTAACACTCTTATAGTCTTCGCTCAGCGGATAGCCCTTACTCTGAACGGCATTCTGCAGCAGCTCGCGCTCGGGAACCCAGCCATATCGCTCCCCCAGGAGAACTATCATGTATGGATTTGAGCGGTCAATCTCATCCAGACATACGGACAGGACCTTTTTTGCCCCTTCCTCGCTCTCAAGCTCGCTGGTATCAACGCCCCATCTCAGATCAATGAAGTCTACAGACTCAAAATGAGAGGCGGCAATTTGAGATATCTCCGGCAGAACATAGAGCGCAAGAGCATCGCGTTCAGCCTGCATGTCCCTGAAAGTGCTTGATATGAATATGGATTTCATAGGCGCGCCTGTCCCCTTTCGTGCTATTACACAGAGCTCTTAAAAAGCTCTTTTGACGGCCTTCATACCTATACGCGCAAGCAGTACAGGTATGTTCTCAATGGGGTCGCGGTCAAGCTGCTTGATCTCATCAGGCAGCTTGTTATAGGGTATGAGATAGGGAGTGAGCTTTAGCTTTTCATCGGTCTCTGAGCCGGCTGTCCAGCCTGAGGCTATACGTTCCTTTACCCAAGCCTCGTGCTCCTGTTCTGCCAGGACCTCAACATACTCATGCGGGATCTCCGACACGGCCTTACCATCGTCATTGACAGTACGCATGACCATATCCATCTTGCGGAGTTTCTCGGGAATGTCCATGGCCTGCCGCAGATTTGAATATTTGAGCGAATCTGTCAGCCCGTCGAAATCAGGATATTTTAATGGCTTGTCGGGATAGCGCATAAGCATTTTTTCGTTATAGAGTTCATGTATGGCGTGTGCCAGCCTCTCAAGGTCTGAAAGCTCGGGGCGCGCGACAAGCACTGAGCTTGGCGCCGGCAGCGCATTCTTTTTCAGCGCCCTGCAGCGTATAGAGAGCTTTGAGAAGAGTGGTTCTATATCCAGCAGCTTATACAGGAGCGTTTTCTTTTCCCGGGAAAAGTTTGCCGGAAGTGAGCCGCCGTATGTTATGAATGTCATCTCCAGCCTGTCGTCAGATATGTCAATACGCGCCTCTGCAGGCAGCGTGCGGAGCTTGTCCTTGACTCCGTATGCCTCACGGTTCCACTCCTGAAGCTCGTCGCAGAGTATGAGAAGAAATGCTATGGGGTGAGTCTCCATTTTAAGCGCGCCGAGGCCAAACGGCTTTTTTTGCATCATGTTCCTGTAGCAGTTGTGAAGAAGTATGGCGCTCGCACTGTCCAGAACCGGCCAGAAAAAGTACTCCGGCTTGTACCCGGCGGTCTGAATGAGATAGCCGTACCACTTTAGCACAATAATAGCGCTGTAATAACCGTGGTCTATAAAACCAAATTTCGCCATTACGTTGACGAAATCGTCTAGGGCAGATTTTGTTGCCTTCAAATCTGTGCCGAGAGAAGTGTGCAGCTTGTGGGCGAGCAGATCCACCGGCTTCAAGCTGTCTATGTATACGCAGTCCTCATATCTGTCAAAATAGCATTGTGTGAACGCGCGCTTCGGAATCACCTCTCTGATACTGTTAAGCCCGTCAAAGTCCGCAAATGAGAGCTGTACGTTGACCTTGCCGGAAGTGCCGTCAACATCGGTGGCAAAGTCCGCGAATTTATTTATCTGCCGCCCGACAATCTCTACGGGATAGCCCACATCATGGAACAGCGACGCAAGACCCCAGCGGTAAAAGAACTCCTCGTTTTTTGTGTCATACGAGAACCTATATTCCGACTTGTCCATGACGGTTTTGTTGAACGCCGCGCGGTATCCGCCATTTTGCGCATATATGCTAAGACCGAGAACAAACACGTTGACCGAGTGTATATAGTGGTCGCGCTGCTTGTCGATGAGTACGGCCGCGTTCTCTTCATAGCATTTCAGTACGTCGAGCAGATCGACAAAAGGATTGCTGCTTCCGGGCAGTGAGATGCGGTAGCTGTCGAAAAATGTACGGTAGACGCCCATCGCGGTCTCCTTTGTCTCATTGTCCAGAAAAGCCAATATTGCCTGGTGCATGAAAATCTTGTAGCAGTGCCCGCGCTCCTTGTCCTCGTAAACCTCCAGCTCATCAAAGAAGCGTCCGACATATTTTCTCATATCGTTCATGATAAAGCCCCCAAACAGCACAAATTATTATTCGCACATAAATTATTATATATAATGTATTTGAGTAATTTGCTTTCATAAAGGCATCATAACTAATATATGCGCAAAAGAGCTAGTGTTTGTCAATAAAATATTGCATATTATTTGCCATAATCAGATTTTCGCAAATGTTTTTCAAAAACAGATTGACTTTCGCATATGAATGCTCTACTATGGGTATATGTGCAACGCAGCTAGCACTGCACAATTCTTTTAAAGAGGTATTTCATGTACAACGACAAAACCCTGGTCTGCAAAGATTGCGGACAAGAATTCACTTTTACTGCCAGCGAGCAGGAGTTTTATGCTGAAAAAGGATTTACAAACGAGCCACAGCGCTGCAAGCCTTGCCGTGACGCGCGCAAGGGCAACTCTCGCGGAAACGACCGTCAGATGTATGATGCAGTGTGCGCGGAGTGCGGAAAGCCTTGCAAGGTTCCTTTTGAGCCCCGTAGTGACCGCCCGGTATACTGCAGCGACTGCTTCAGAAGATAACAGTGACTTCTAAAATGCGCCCCCT
>JAAYCC010000132.1 GCA_012729875.1 Clostridiales bacterium
GAAGAGTGGTCAGAGATAAGGCAGCACCCGGAGATTGGAGCCCATATTCTTTTGGCGGCGGACGAATTGGATATAGTCGCCGACGGTGTGCTCCACCACCATGAGCGCTGGGACGGCTCCGGTTATCCCGCCCGCCTGAGTGGAGAAGACATCCCTTTAAGCGCGCGGATAATAGCAATCTGCGATTCCGTGGATGCCATGAAAAGCGACAGGCCCTACCGGAAAGCGCTCTCGGATGAGGTCTGCAAAAAAGAGCTTCAGAAAAACTCCGGCGTTATGTACCAGCCGGAGCTTGTGAAGATTTTTTTGGACAACTGGGACTCTATAGCAGCGCCGCAGTATTAAATAAGGGGCAAAGCTGACATTTGTGTACAGGCGGAGTGCCTGTCTCTCTATTTCGCAGTATTCGCGGTCATTTTGAAAAGGCTAAGAAGCTTGCCGTCCCTGACGGTCCCGAGCCAGACCTCGTCGTCCAGCAGATAAAAGCGGTAGTTGTCCGAGGCGTCATACTGTAACCTTTCACTGTAGCTGCTGATATCCACAGTCAGTCCGCAGGTAAAGAGGCTCTCCCATTCATCCTCGTCTATCTCTTTGTATTCCGAGCCGCCGCTACAGCTCTCCAGCACCTCCCCGCTCAAAGCATCCACAATGTTTACACTGCCGTCTGAGCCGATCTGATAGAATATGCCGGGTTCGGGCATTGTGATCTCGCTGCTGTCCGGTGAATAATAGAGCATTTCGCTCACTGTGTATTCCGATCCGGAAATAAGTCTTACTTCTGTTTTCTTGGGCACAGGGCTTTGCACAACCACCTCGACGGCCGCCTTCTCCTCCACGCAGCCGGATAAAAGCGCAGCAAGCATAGCGGCAGCAACAATCACCGTTATGACGTATTTCGTTCTCTTCATTGACAATTTCCGTTCCTGTTATTTATTTGACCTGAAGCCGCTGGTCTGTGACGTCGCCACGATTCTGCCCTCAGCGTCGGTGACGGTAACTTCAAAAAAGCAGATGTTCCTGCCGTTCTTAATACATTTTGCCTCAGCAAAGAGAACCGGTCCCTTTGCCGGCCGTACAAATCTGATACTTGAGGAAAGCGTTACACTGTCGGCAACGGGCGTGTTCGCCGCAACGCCGAAGGTGTAGTCCGCAAGGGTAAAAATCGCGCCGCCCATTACACAGTCGTTGGCGTTCAGGTGTTTCTCTTCGATGTCGAGCCTGCATTTACAGTAGTTCTGATTCACTTCCTCAACCACTACGCCTGTAGTCTCGATAGCGTATCTGTCTTTAGAAAAAAGGTCCAGAGCACGGTGTTTATAGTCCATTTATATTTCTCCCAGATAATATTATGCTGACGTCACTGCTATATTTTAGCACACCGTGTCGGCAAGTCAAGAAGAGGGGCGCTTCAAAATTTTTGCGTCCTCCAGTCTCCCGATAAAGCCGGCTTCCTGTATGGCAGGCCGGCAATATTTCTGTTATATGTCGTCTGATCATCCCACAGGGGCGTTGCGTACATATGAAAAAGCCCAGCTTTCGCTGGGCTTTTTCTACAAGCCGAGATCGCGTTCTATGCACGGCAGCTTTACTATTCTCCTTTGAATTTTTTTCGTGTGGCAAGTACGCCCCTGATATGCCTCTGCGATTTGTTGAATTCCAGAAGCTCTTTGACCCTATAAAACAGCGACCTGTCTGCATAATACAGGCGCTCAGTCAAGTCCTTGTGTACGGTTGATTTGGATATCCCGAACTTTTGGGCGGTGGCGCGCACCGTGGACTTGTTCTCTATTATGTAATTAGCCAGCTCCACAGCGCGTTCGTCAATGTTTTCCTTCACACGCAACACTCCCACCAACTTCTTTACAACATCTATATGCCGGGGGGAGCGTATTGATTACAGGCA
>JAAYCC010000133.1 GCA_012729875.1 Clostridiales bacterium
AAAGACAAATTCAAAAAGACGAGAGAGTTTTGGCACAAAAAAGAAAAATCGGAAGTGACGCATTTAATATCCTATTGTTCGGACTGCTTATTTCAGTTTTAGTTCAGCAATACTTCTTTGATGCACCCTTTACACAGTATGCAGTTGAAATAGTTTTATTTATTGCAGCATCAATTTATGTCATAATTCGCAACATTGTAGGCGGCAATAATCTTTTTGCCTCGAAAAAAGGAGGTCAAGGGATTGTCATAATAAACAGCGTGGTATGCGGGCTTACAGTTGCTGTTATAAATACCATTCTAAATTCTGCTAAATACAGGGAGACCGTCAAACTACCTATTGCTGTCAATACTGCACTGGTTGCCGGGATAACATTTTTAAGTGCTACAGCTGCTGCATTTGTTGCCCTGGAACTTCTCTATCTTGTTAACAAGAAAAAACAAAAAAACATTGAGTCACATTTAAATGATAACGAATAAAATGAGCATAATCTCATCTTGCGCGATAGCCCAAATACACTCATAAAAATATGACGAAAACATTTATAGACATATCCCTCAGACCGGAGAAAGTCCCGCGACCGTTCAGGTTACGGGACTTTCTCTGTATAAAGGCTTTATCTTATCCGCTTAAAATATGAATTTTGTATACAACACATAAAGACCTTTTTCCTTTAGCTTGTATTTCTCTATAATATGAGTTAAAATATTTTGAATATGTTCCAATTTGATGGGAGTGTATTACTATAAAAAAACCAAAGCGTAGAAAACACAGTAAGACCGTAAAAAGGCCCTCTGCTTTCAAAGAGTACACCGAAACACTGCCCGAAGACCAACGTCTATTGCTTGAAAACTACTTTAAGCTGCTCGATCAGCACATACTGCTCCCTAAAGCAGAAACCAAACTGCTGATTTCAGACTTCAAAAAGGCCCTGCTCTTTTACTCCGGCGCAGAGCTTCCGCTTGATGAGGCGCTTTCAAGGCTAAATCCAGAAAAGCTGGGGGGCTTTTATTGCAGACCCCCCACTCTATGGTATCCTTTGGACGATGCGGCCAAAATATATCCTCTTGCAATGAAAAGCAGGCAGATGTCGATTTTCAGGCTTTCCGCATATTTAAGCGAGGACATTGTCCCCGAAATACTTCAAATCGCCCTTACCTTTACCATAAAGCGCTTTCCCTTTTTTGCAACCACCATCAAAAAAGGCTTTTTCTGGCACTACATAGATTCTACAAAGAAACGCTTTCCCATAGGCCGCGAAACCAGTATTCCCTGCCAGCGGATAAACGTCTCCGTAACTGGAGCGCAATCCTTTCGTGTTTTGTATTACCAGAACCGTATCAGTGTCGAGTTTTTCCACATACTCACAGACGGTACCGGCGGTATGGTATTTCTAAAGACATTGGTAGCTGAATATCTTAGGCTTCTCGGCGTCAATATCCCCTGCGAAAACGGCATTTTGGACATAGGGGACACCCCCACCGCCGATGAATGCTCAAATGACTTTCCCAAAGCGGCTCCAGCCAATAAGCCCTCAGGTTTTATGGACAAGCCGGCACTTCAAATGAGCGGAAAGCTCTCCTCTGTCAAGCCATGCCGCGTTCTTCACTTCGATATGGACAGCGAAGCTCTAAAAGCGGCGGCAAAGTCTAAGGGCTGCACCATAACCGCCTTTGTCCTCGCACTGATGTTCATTGCAGGCAGGGTCGCAACTGATGAGACAAAAGGCAGCATACACATACAGGTCCCCGTGAATATGAGAAGCTTCTGCAAGTCAAACACACTTCGGAATTTTTCACAGTATTGCAGCGTCAGGATACCTGTGACAGAGGTTTCCACCGTAGATGAGCTTTTGCCCATAATAAAGAAGCAGCTGGCAGAGAACGCCTCCGAGGACGCCATGAACGCAATGATGAACGCCACTGTAAAACTCGTTCGCTCCCTGCGCTTCGTGCCCCTTTTTGTGAAGCACCCCGCTGCCCTTGTAGCCTTCGGTTTTATGGGCGACAAGGTTTTCAGCAACACCCTTTCAAATCTGGGAGTTATCCGAATCCCCGAAGAAATGCGTCCATATGTAACAAAAATGGACTTTGTACTGGGCACAAGCATAACAAACAGAGCTGCTTGCTCAATGCTTACGCTGGGCGATACGACAACCCTCTCTATAGCAAAGCTCACCGCCGACACGTCCTTTGAGAACAAGCTGTATGCTCTTTTTGTTGAAAACGGCGTTACACCGAGCGTAAAAGGAAGTGAGATCCATGGACATTGAAATCGTATATCCAAAGCCCGAACTTCGTACACAGGCCAGAGAAGAGATTAAAAAGATCATGCTTTGGTGTTTTCTTACCGCAGCATATATCTGCCCGATCGTCAACATCTGCATTGGCGGAAAGCTGTGGAGCATAGTCGTTATATGGTCTATGTGGGTGGTTTGGTGTACTCTCTTGAACCCGCCTTTGGTTGAAAACAACCTTATGAGCAGAACGGCGCATTTTCTGCTGAACTGCGCTATTCTGCTTGTCCTGATCGATGTATGCCTCAGCTCCGGATGGGCGGGCTTTGTGGTCCCTATAGTGTGCTTTGCGCTTCTTGTTGTATTGGGCATTCTGTTCTTCATAGACATATCACAGCAAAGGCAGAATATAATGCCCATGCTGTGGATAATAGGCGGTTCGCTGGTTGCTCTTGTCATTGCAATCGCGGGTCTGCTGAAAATGAACTGGCCCACCATCGCCCTCGGCTCGACCGCGTTTGCCCTTCTTGTGATTACGATTATCACGCTGCGCAGACAGTTTTTTGCCGAGCTTAAGAAACGCTTTCACATATGAGAACGCTGTATACTTAAAATCAACAAGTTAAAACAGCATGCATTTATCATAAATGCATGCTGTTTTTATGTTTCTTAGTTTTTCAAAATAAATTCCATAAAAACTTTACACAAATTCTTTCCGGTTATTTTGTGCAATATTTTTGTTGTAGGTTAACTAAAAAACCAGCTATCAAAGATTTCCCAAATTTTTGTTACAATTTGTACAAATCTAATAATTTACCAGATCTGTTATTGGCCCAATCATCATAACTAAAAAAATAGTGTTTCATAATGCAGCGGGGGTATCAGGGGATAAATTTGCCCGTAATCTATGTGTGTCAAACAAAATATTATACATTTTTCAGCCTCTGCGATACAATACAATCAGAAAGAGGGAAAGGCGCAGAGTAAAGCGGCAAGCAACGAACAAAAGCCTTTCAAAATGACAGACATAACATACAGATATAGTATAAGGAGGAATAACTATGACATACAATACCGACATCATTCTGGACGCATATCGCCTGCTCAGGAAAGCGGATCGCCCTGAGATAACCGAGGAGTTCGCAAACAAAATGGTTGAGCGTGAGAAGGCGCTAAATACGCTTGAAATCAGAACCGAAGCCGATCCCGTAAAGAAAATCAACGCTTTTAACGAAGTTGTCAAGAATGAAGGCGCAAAGGTTATCTTCTACTCGGCCGATAAGCTTGCAGTCCTTGTAAGCGAAGCTCTTCGCTCTATTAACAGCCTCTGCGCATAAGAGTCCAAAGATAGTTTTATAAAGATAGTTTTATATAGATAGCTTCTTAACTTCTTATTCCCTTCACCAAAAAGGGCCCTCTCGCAGGGTCCTTTTTGGTGCTGTTTTCGGTTCTACCCGTCATATATAACAAGATATACGCCCATGTCGTCCCCTCCGCGAAGAAAATCAGTTATCGCGGTCCTCGCCACGCCCAGCGCCTTCTCCGCAGGGTACCCGAATATCCCCGATGATATCAGCGGAAAGGCAATTGAAGAAAGCCTTTTCCCTCGGGCAAGTTCAAGAGAGCTCTTGTAGCATGAAGAGAGCAGTCTCTCCTCGCCCTCGCCTCCGCCCTGCCAGACAGGGCCGACTGTGTGGATGACATATCTTGCGGGCAGCGCAAAGCCGTCTGTAATGACCGCACTGCCCGTTGGGCAAAATCCTATCTTTGTGCACTCATCCTGAAGCTCGCGCGCTCCGGCGGCGGCAAAAATCGCTCCACACACTCCCCCGCCCCGAAGAAGCCGATTATTCGCGGCGTTTACAATGGCGTCGACCTTCATTTTTGTAATGTCACCGCGGACTATCTCAAACGGCATACAGCACCAACCTAACAGGCAATTATTTCCTTGATCATAAATTCTCGCCCACTTAATGGAAACAGATCCTGTGAGCCGCAGTTCGGGCATTTGAGGTCGTGGAGGTAGGCGTTGAATTCCTTTTTGCAGTCGTTGCACCGCACAATACCGGGTACAACCTCCATCTCAAGCTGCATATTCTCGTATTTTGTCTTGTAAACGGCAGCGGGATAGCATTCCTCGATATATGCGGGTACTACGCCGGATATTTCGCCCACCCGCAAAACGACTTTTTCAATGCTGCTGAGATTCTCGTCGATCATGATCTGATCGAGAGTTTTGAGCATTGAGCTCAATATTCCAAGCTCGTGCATAATAAACTCCTGTGATACGAACGGGGAAGCAGGCGCTCCCCCGTTTTGTTTTTTTCTACTTGTCGCCCTTTATTGCGGTCGCCGCGATCTTTGCGGTGCGCTTGACGGCATATTTCGCCACCTGAATGGGCATCTTTTCAAATTCGGGGAACTGTACATCATACTTTTTTACAAGCTTTATAGCGTCGAACATACACTTTGTCGTGCACAGACCGCAGCCTATACACATGTACGAGTCTGTCTGTACGGCGCCGCAGCCGAGGCAGCGTTCGGTCTCCTTTTTCATCTGCTCCTCGGTGAAAGTCTCACGCGTATCCCTGAATGTCTTGTCGTTTGCGGTGTTGTGGTTCGGGCGCTGGCGCGGCGTGTTGTCAAAGCCGGCACGGATAGCTCCCTCGTCCAGATTGTCCTTGTCAAGCGCCTTGAACTCTCTGCGGTCACGGCCCAGAGTCTGAGTCTGTCCCTCCCAGATGGCTCGGTGCATGGAGATTGCGCCTTCCTTGCCCGCCGCTATGGCGTCTATGGCGAATTTAGGTCCGGTGAGTGCGTCTCCGCCGACAAATATATCGCTCTCTCGGGTCTGATAGAAGCTGTCCGCAACGGCGGTGTTCCCGCGGCCCAGTTCGACCCCTGTCCCCTCAAGCAGCCCGCCCCAGTCTATACTCTGGCCGACAGACATCAAAACAAAGTCCGCCGGAACTGTTATTACCTCGTTCTCACAGTATCTGGGAGAGAAGCTGTGCTTCTCGTCGAATACACAAACGCATCTCTTGAACTCAACAGCGGTGATCTTGCCGTTTTCGACTATGATGCGTTTCGGGCCCCATCCGTTGTTGATGGTTATTCCCTCAGAATTTGCTTCTTCTATCTCCTCGGGAAGTGCCGGCATCTCGGACTCGCTCTCAAGACAGTACATCTTGACTGTATCCGCTCCCTGACGGACAGCGGTGCGTGCCACATCTATCGCCACGTTGCCGCCGCCAATTACGACTACGTTGCCGGAAAGCTGCTTACCCTTACCGAGGTTTACCTCACGCAGAAAGTCGACACCGGCAAAAACGCTCTCTGAGTCCTCGCCCTCTATACCGAGCCTGCGTCCCGCCTGAGCCCCAATTGCGAGATAAAACGCCTCATAGCCCTGCTCACGAAGCTGCGCTATGGTAATGTCTCTGCCGACCTCGACACCGGTTTTGAACTCAACTCCCAGGTCCCGGAGTATATCTATCTCGGCATTGACAACCTCCTTTTCAAGACGGAAGGCAGGAATTCCCAGGGTCAACATGCCGCCGAGCTTTTCCTGCTTCTCGAAAACGGTGACTCTGTAGCCGTATAGAGACGCAAGATAGTATGCGCAGGAGAGGCCCGCGGGACCGGCGCCGATGACTGCCATTTTCCTGTCGCTGTAGTCGCGGAGCTTTTTTGGAACAAAGCGGACATCGCTATTCAGTTCCTGATCTGCAATAAATTTTTTTATCTC
>JAAYCC010000134.1 GCA_012729875.1 Clostridiales bacterium
CCCAGCATGGTTTCGGGGCGCGTGGTCGCGACTATAACTTCACCGCTGCCGTCGCTCAGGGGGTAGCGGATGTGCCAGAGGTGGCCGGGCTTATCTTGATATTCGACCTCCGCGTCGGAGAGCGCTGTCGTGCAGTGCGGGCACCAGTTTATGATGCGGCTGCCCTTATATATAAGGTCCTTTTCATAGAGCGATACAAAGACTTCCCTGACCGCCTTTGAGCATCCCTCGTCCATAGTGAAGCGGGCTCTCTCCCAGTCGCAGGACGCTCCAAGCTTTTTCTGCTGCTCGACTATGCGGTTTCCGTATTTGTGTTTCCAGTCCCAGACGCGCTCAAGGAACTTGTCTCGTCCCAGATCATAGCGGGTCAGCCCCTCTTCGCGGAGAGCCTCCTCAACCTTTATCTGTGTCGCGATGCCGGCGTGGTCGGTTCCGGGCACCCACAGCGCCGCATAGCCCTTCATGCGCTTATACCGGATAAGGATGTCCTGCAGCGTGCAGTCCATGGCATGACCCATGTGGAGCTGTCCCGTGACATTGGGTGGGGGCATTACAATTGTAAAAGGGGGCTTGTGTTCATCGCGGATCCCGCGGAACGCGCCTCCGGATTCCCACATCTTATATATTCTGCTCTCTACCTCTTTCGGCTCATAAACCTTGCTGAGTTCTTTCATTCTACGTTCCTCCAGTTGAACTTTGGCTGATAAAAAAACGCCCCGAGCCATGCTCAGGGCGAATAAATCCGTGTTACCACCTGAATTCGGCTAAAAACGCCGCACTCAAACCTCTTAACGCGAGTAAACGTCCCGCCATTTCCTGCGGGAGGCTCCGCGGCGACCATAGCTTATTTCGCGCAGGACTCTCACCCCATGTCCCCTCTCTGTACCGCGATTTATAAGCTAACTTCCGTTTCAAAGCCTTTTAACTTTGTGATTATATGTTAGTTTTCACTTCTTGTCAAGATATTCGCAAGCCGAAAGTGCCGCTGTGTTTCCCTGGCCTGCGGCGCGGGCAATCTGATACGGTCTTCCGATGCAGTCCCCGGCGGCAAAGACGCCGGCCACGCTTGTTCTCATGTCCGCATCCACAACGATATGCCCCTTGTCCGTCTCAAGTCCCGCAACGAAGTTTGACGGGGCTATAGTACTGCGCAGAATGAAAATGCCGTCCACCGCAAAGCTCTCTCCGTCCGCAATCAGCTCGTTTGCAAAATCTCCGCCGCGGATCTCGTATTTTTTGGCTCTCGCCTTGTCGAAAAACTCTACCTCACAGCCAATGGAGCGAAGGAAATCCGCCTCCGCCCGGGCTTCGCTGTTCAAGCCGATTACGGCCACGCTCTTGCCGCGGTAGAGCATACCGTCGCAGGTGGCGCAGTAGGACACTCCCCTGCCAAGAAAATCGCTTTCCCCGGGAAATGTAGCCTGAGGAGTTACGCCCATTGCCAATATTAGCGCACCGGCGCTGAAATCCTCACTGCCGGTGGTGACAAAAAAGCTTTCTCCCATCGGCATGGCACTAAGTGCACGGGCGGTCTTGACCTCTATTCCGGCCGTTTCAAGCTGCGCGCGGAATGAACTCAGAAGCTCCTGACCGCTGATATGAGGCAATCCCGGATAGTTGTCCACAGCCTCTGCCTTCCAGAGAAAGCTCTCTTCGGCGGGATTTGATATAACAAGGACGCTCTTGCCCCTGTTTTTTGCTGTCAGAGCGGCGGAAACGCCGGCGGGGCCGCCTCCTACAATAATTATATCTGTCATAAGGGCACCTCCATATGAGATTTGTCCATTTTGATTATATCACTTGAATATTGTAATTGACAAGTTTTTCGTATATAATACATAACCAAGCACATTTATTGATTAGGGGTCTTGACATGGACGAAACAACAAAGAATTTTATACACGACTTTATCGACGAAGACATTGCTGAGGGCGGCACATACGCCGGTATGCGGGTGCATACGCGTTTTCCGCCGGAGCCTAACGGATATCTGCATATAGGTCACGCCAAGGCGATTTACGTCGACTTCGGCACCGCTCAGAAATACGGCGGCATCTGCAATCTCCGCATGGACGACACCAACCCCTCAAAGGAGGATGTTGAGTATGTCGACGCCATAAAGGAGGATATACACTGGCTGGGGTACGATTGGGACGACCGCTTTTTCTATGCCTCGGACTACTTTGAGGATATGTACAATTTCGCAGTCGAGCTCATAAAAAAGGGCCTGGCATACGTCTGTGAGCTGACGCCGGAGCAGACAAAAGAGCTGCGAGGCAGCGTTGGCGTTCCGGCACAGTCCCCTTTCCGCGACCGTCCGATCGAGGAAAGCCTCGACCTGTTCACGCGTATGCGCGCAGGTGAATTCGATAACGGCAAAATGACGCTCCGCGCAAAAATCGACCTATCAAGCGGCAACTTCAACATGCGAGACCCTGTAATATACCGGATAAACCACGCCGCACATCACCGCACCGGCGACAAGTGGTGCATATACCCTATGTACGACTTTGCGCACCCTATAGAGGACGCAATGGAGCACATAACCCACTCTCTCTGTACCCTCGAGTTCGAGGATCACCGCCCCCTGTACGACTGGGTAATAGAGAACTGCTCCGTCCCCTCCAGACCCCGCCAGATAGAATTTGCGCGGCTTGGCATCAACTATACGGTGATGTCCAAGCGCAAGCTCCGCCAGCTGGTGGAGGAGGGGCTGGTCTCCGGATGGGACGACCCGCGTATGCCAACTATCTGCGGCCTGCGCCGCAGGGGCTATACTCCCGAGTCCATCCGTACGTTCTGTGAGCGGATCGGTGTCTCCAAAACCGCCTCAACCGTCGAATACGGCTTTCTTGAGCACTGTCTGCGCGAGGACCTGAACGAGCGGGCAGCGCGCGTAATGGCGGTCTTGGAGCCTGTGAGGCTCACGATCACAAACTATCCGGAGGGCAAGTGCGAGACCTTCACGGTCGAAAACAACCCAAACCGTCCGGAAGACGGAAGCCGCGTGATACCGTTTTCAAAACACCTCTATATTGAGGCCGAGGACTTTCTCGAAGATCCGGTACCAAAATATAAGCGTATGTACCCGGGCAACGAAGTGCGGCTTAAGGGCGCATACCTTGTAACCTGCACCGGCTGCTCTAAGGACAGCAGCGGCAATATAACCGAGATTTTCTGTGAATACGACCCCGATTCTTTCGGCGGTAACCCTGCCGACGGACGCAAGGTCAAAGGCGCAACCATCCACTGGGTCGATGCCGCTACCGCTTTGGATGCAGAGGTCAGGCTGTATGACAACCTTTTCTCGGATGCCGACCCCGACTCCGGAGACAAGAATTTCCTTGACTGCCTGAACCCGGACTCTCTGCGTGTTTTGACAGGCTGCAAGGTAGAAAAAAGTCTTGGAAACGCTGATTCCGCCCGCAGCTTCCAGTTTATGCGGAAAGGCTATTTCTGCGCGGACAGCCGCGACTGCAAAGCCGGGCGTCTGGTGTTCAACCGCTCTGTAGCACTGAAAGACAGCTTCAACAAGTAAAGCGGTTTCGCCGTCTCTGACAGATTCCTGTCGGGGACGGCGATTTTTGAACAAAACCTCTTGACTATTATTTGCGGAAATGCTATTATAGTCGGGCATTACAAATGCGCGCGAGTGGTGGAATTGGCAGACTCGCTAGATTCAGGTTCTAGTGCTCACTACGGGCGTGCGGGTTCAAGTCCCGCCTCGCGCACCAACGTAAATCCCTGTATTCTCAATGGATACAGGGATTTTTTTATTAGCTGATTCATACCATCAAACAACATCAAATATCATGCAATTGGCGCATAAACTGGCGCACAAAAACGCTACAAAAATCAGGGGAACGGAAGCACCCCGCTCCCCTGATTTTTATTTACGTTCTACGAACCACCGTCCGATATCCCCTCTGATGTTATTTGGGAACCGCTCAAAGAAAAAATATAATTTATTTATTGAGCGCCGCCAGAACCGGTCTCAAATTGATTACCGGCGAGCTTGCTATCAAGACTTTAGAAAAAACTTTAAGCATCCAGAAAATGCTACCACAGAATCTCATTCTTCACTCTGGCTAGGGAAGTTGGTTTACTTCTCTCAACTTTATTCTCTGTTGTTAAAAGCACGGGATTCGGCAAAGCATGAGCCGTGCTGGGCGTCCATACGACAACGCTCCTATAGAGCGATACTATAACAGTTTAAAA
>JAAYCC010000135.1 GCA_012729875.1 Clostridiales bacterium
CATTTTCAATACATCGGCTGGCATAGGTCGCAAGTCTGACTCCCTTGTCGGGGTCGAAAGATGAAACCCCCTTTATAAGTCCTATGGTGCCGATGGATATAAGGTCATCGGTCTCCGAACACTGTGTATAGTATTTCTTGACTATGTGCGCGACAAGACGCAGGTTGTGCTCAATCAGCACGTTCCTCGCCTCAAGATCTCCCGCCAACCACTTGTCGACATACTTTTTTTCGTCCTGAGCATTGAGCGGCTTGGGGAACGAGCCAGCATTTTTCCCCAGTCTGAGCATCAGAAGTACGCTGCTCACCAGCATCATAAAGGCGCTCGCCAGCATAAAACCATCCCCATACAAATCATTTGTACAGTTTATGTATCCGCTGCAAGTCCAAATTCGGCTGATTTAGAGCGGCGCGCCTTAGTTTACATAACTATTATTCGCCGCAAGAGAACGGACGGGAGATTTCTCCGCCCGTCCGTTCTATCTCAACGACTGTTTTAGTCAAGACTCCGCATCTGCAGAACCTTTCTTATTCGTTCAATCGCTTCCTCTGTGGTCGCCGCATCACCAAAGCCGGTAAGACGAATAAAGCCTTCGCCCTCCGCGCCAAAGCCTGAGCCGGGCGTTGTCACCACATTTGCCTCGTGCAGCAGCTTGTCAAAGAAATTCCAGGAGGGTACCCCGTTAGGAGTCTTAGCCCATATATATGGAGCGTTTACCCCGCCGTAGACAGTCAGTCCCGCGTCCTTAAGCCCCTGCCTTATAACTTTGGCGTTATTCATATAGAAGTTTATGGTCTCGCGTGTCTGCGCTATTCCCTGTTCGGAATAGACCGCCTCGGCACCGCGCTGTACGACATATGCGGTTCCGTTGAACTTGGTGGACTGGCGGCGCAGCCACATTTCGTTCAGACTCTCGCCGCAGCGCTTCAGCTCTCTGGGTATGGTGGTATAGCCGCAGCGCGTACCGGTAAAGCCCGCGGTCTTGGAAAAGCTGCAAAATTCTATGGCGCACTCGGTCGCTCCCTCGATCTCGTATATGGAGCGGGGAACATCCAGCTCTGTGATATACTCCCTGTATGCCGCATCGTAGAGGATCACCGAGTCGTGCCGAAGGGCATAGTCCACCCAGAGCTTGAGCTGTCCCCTTGTGGCAACGGCGCCCGTGGGGTTGTTGGGAAAGCAGAGATATATTATATCCGGCGTTCTGACGGGCAGCTCCGGAATAAAGCCGTTGGCTTCATTACAGGGAAGATATACTATATTTGTCCATCGCCTGCCGTCCCACTCCCCGGCTCTGCCGGACATGGCGTTTGCGTCCACATATACGGGATATACGGGGTCGCATACCGCAACCACATTGTCAATGTCAAATATGTCGCCGATATTGCCGCAGTCGCTCTTTGCGCCGTCGGATATAAATATTTCGTCCGCTGTGATAGGCGCACCGAAAGGCGCATAATCGTGCTTTACTATGGCCTCACGCAGGAAGGCGTATCCCTCGTAGGGGCCATAGCCCATAAAGGTTTTTTTGTCTGACATATCGTCAACCGCCTTGTGCATTGCCTCTATGACTGCCGGACACAATGGCTGCGTGACATCTCCTATACCAAGCTTGATCAGCTTCTTGTCGGGGTTTGCCTTCGTATACTCCGCGGTCCTTTTGGCAATCTCCGCAAAAAGATAGCTGCCTGGCAATTTTCCATAATTTCCGTTAACCTTTACCATTATACTCTCCTAATAAAATCAAATATATAGCTCTCCGTCAAATACGGTCACGGCGGGACCTGTCATATATAGCTCGTTTTTGTCTCTGTCCCACTCAATGGTCAGCTCTCCGCCGCGGAGGACGACCCTGACGACATTGTCGGTGTAACCGTTGAGAATAGCCGCCACAGCCGATGCTGTAGCGCCGGTCCCACAGGCGAGGGTCTCTCCGCTGCCCCGTTCCCAGACGCGCATTTTAATCGTACCCCGGTCAATTACCTGAACAAATTCTGTGTTGATCTTCTCCGGAAACAGCGGATGGTTTTCAAACCTGGGACCTAGGGTCTGAACATCAAGGCTTTCAACGTCGTCCACAAATACGACCGCGTGAGGATTCCCGACATTCACCGCCGTTACAAAATACTCCTCGTCTATGACAACGACGGAGCGGCCAATAAAATCTTTCCCGTGCTCTGCGACAGGTATAAACTGTGGCCGCAGCTCCGGCGCGCCCATGTTGACGCGCACAGACCCGACCTCACCGCCGTTAACCTCGAGGTCAAGTGTCTTAATCTGATTGCCCGATTCCACCGTGATCGTTGTTTTGCCTGTCAGGCCCTTATCATATACATATTTTCCTATACAGCGGATACCGTTTCCGCACATCTGCGACCAGCTGCCGTCCATGTTGTACATATCCATCTTAAAGTCAGCTTTATCCGAAGGACAGATACAGATAAGTCCATCGCTGCCGATTCCGAAGTTCCTGTTGGAGACAAAGCGCGCCATAGCGGGCCTGTCTGCAATACTCTCCTCGAAACAGTTGACGTAGACATAGTCGTTGCCGCAGCCATGCATTTTTGTGAATTTCAACTCTGCTCACCTCACATTAAGACAGTCTCTGCACTCAACAATCCAATTGCTGATTGTACAAAAAGCGCTCTGTTTATCCTCGCACGTTTCCACACGGGAAATATATCCGAATACTCAAATTGTAAACTATTACGGTTAAGTTTTCAAGTAATTTATCGCATCGGGCGCGTTTGTATTAATACGGGCGTTTTTGATACTGTTCAATTATCTTAAGTAATTTCTGCCAGGTTTCCTGTGTCATAATAAAGTTCTCATAGTGTTTTTTTGTGTTCTTTCGATACTTTTCAAACTCATCCATCACGGTCATAAAACGGTCTGTTCCGAAATACTTAGAGAGCTTGGGTAAGGTGTCGGAGAGCGTTTCATGCATAAACTCCATTTCCTTATCATATTCATCGGGCCTAGTAATGTAAACCAGTAAAGGCTTATAACGTACCCAGCCGGTACATGCTCCCAAAAAACGCATGACGATAGCCTGCGACTCAGCGGTTATTGGAGAAAGGCTCGTTGGCAGCACCCCGTCAAGCAGATTGCGATAAATAGAAAATCCGTCATGGAACGTATAGCTCGGAATTTGCCGTACAACTCTGTCACTCAGCAGAGTTGAAAGGAACGTATCCTCACCGCGCGCGCCAGGCGGATTGAAAAACGGGAATGTGCGCCGGGGCTGAGTCAGATTTAAGCAAAGGTTAGCTCCGGATATAAATTTGCAGTGGTTGACTTCAGGCACATCCTGTACCTGCTGCTTTATCAGTATGTCCGTATCGGCATAGGTTACGCCGCCGGAATTCATTAGACGCCTTATGCTGTCCCAACTGATAATATCGTTGCTTATCGCTCCAATAAAAGCATGAAAATCCTTCTCTGTCAAAATCTCATTGAATTCAATATATGGAATGGGGGAAATATAACCGCAGTGGAAACCGTTTGTATAATCCGCATTCTGAATCTCGCGAAGATGCGTCAACAGCACATGCTGACCGCTCCATAGGCAAAAATCATTATTGTTAGTTACTGCCACAGGATATTCATCATCGTCAAGAAAGAGCAGATAATCGACCTGGTTTTCCAACGCGGCATATAAGATTGCATTTCTTTTTCCGGCATATCCCGGGCCGAAAACGCTGCGCAGCTCAGCCGTCGTAAACATCTCGCTCTTCGTCAGTTGGTCAATGCTTTTCAGAGTGTTTTTAGCACCGATAAAAGTGATCTCATCAAAAGCGTCAACAATTTCCTGGCTCAGATTCGTATAATCAGTTGATTTTGTATTAAGATACTTCAGATCATATGCAACGAACAAATGCAGACTGATGTCCAGATCGGGTGGTAATTTCTTACGTGTTTCGCTCCAATTGTTTATGTATGCGTTAAGAACCTTACGAAAGCTCTTCCTCCCCGTCGCAAACCCTAAACCGAATTTTATGCTTTTTTTCATTTTTGCTCCTTTCTGTTGTACTGTTTCACCCGATACAAATCTTCTGTATAGTATATATATAGCATAAAAGTTAAAATTTGTCTAATCAGCAGTGCTTTTGTCCGCTAAAAGCACTGCAAGCCGGGAACCTTTCAGATAGGGTTCCCGGCTTTATATACTATTCACACTCAATTATGGGCGCTGTTAAAGTTCGTACCGGACTTTTTTAAAAAAATTATAGCCTAGAAAAAACATCGGCCAACATTAATTTTCTGGTACTACCGTGTCATAATGCTGTTCACCAATAATTTATAAAATGAATATTATTGGGTCTAAGGGATAATGAAAGCACTGGTTAAGTCGCTTATACAGCCTGACAAGTTCAAGGTCATAACCTGTATACAACTGTATTTATTTTATAATTAAAAGTCTAGTAAAAAAGCAAAAGTCGCCTTCAAGAGTATTGCAAGCGGTTCATTCCCAGCTTTTGAATTTTATCTTTTCATTAATTAATAGGAGAATGTATAATGAGTGAGTATTATTGCCCGGCAAGACCGGGGGCAAAAAGCATAGCCATTAATTCATCTACCGGAGGAGTGGGACCTTTACCGGTAATCACCACCTTATTTGCAGAACCTCTGAATGTAGTAACTACTTCAATAGATACAACGGGAATGTCGAGAACAATAAATTTATTAAACTTTACAAGTATTGTGAACCTGCCTCTTGGAGTTTCAGTCACTCTCAATTTTGAAGTCCTCAGAACTATGGATGATGGAACTTCTATAAAAGTGGGCCCAACATTTACTTTCTCAACTATAGTTGATGTTTTAGAAGCCGAAGCCTTTAGTTTCCAATATGCAGATACTAATATAGCTCCAGGAAACTACACTTATTCCGTTCAGCTTTCGACAAACTCAATTATAGATATCACACCGGGAGCTTCGATAAACAATGCAACGCTTAGCATTGTTGCAGCCAATCAATAGGTAACCAACAACCCAGCCGGCGATTTGATTTATACATCAAGGTGCCGGCTAGTTTGATAGTAACCAAATTCGGCGCATTTTTAATGTATTATAGATGAAAGGACTTGGAAAGTCACCTTTCCAAGTCCTTGTTAATTTTGTTTTTCGAAGAACTTTTACATATCTACTGTATGTATCTTTCCATCGTATCCCTATGCTTTTTCTGCAGCTTTGCGGATTGCGATGTTGTGCTTACGCTCCTCGGCATACTTTTTGAAGGCTTCTTCTCTTTCAAAGTAATCAATGCTTTCAACATTGTACTTTTTCTTCAGGCGGATGGCGTCAAATTTGCACTTGGTGGTGCAGACGCCGCAGCCGAGACACTTGTTTGGATCAACAATGGTCGCGCCGCAGCCGAGGCAGCGTGCAGTCTCCAGCTTTAGCTGTTCCTCTGTAAAAGTAACGCGCTCGTCACTGAAGCTTCTGCTCTTCTTCTCATTATGCAGTGCGCGCTGGCGAGGCGTATTGTCAAAGCCGGCAACAATAGCGTCCTTATCCAGATTGCTCTTATCGAGCGACTTGAATATGCGTCGGTTACGTCCAATGGTCAAGCTCTGGCCTTCCCAGACAAAGCGGTGGATGGAGATAGCGCCTTCCTTGCCTGCTGCAATAGCGTCTATAGCGTACTTCGGTCCGGTATAAACATCGCCGCCGACGAAAACATCAGGCTGAGCAGTCTGATATGTAAGGCTGTCGGCAACGGCGGTATTGCCGCGTCCGAGCTCGACCTGACTGCCGTCCAGAAGCTTACCCCAGTCGATGGACTGACCTACAGAGAGGAGGACATAGTCCGCGGGAACAGTAATTGTATTGTTCTCATCGTACTTTGGAGCAAACTTATTCTCAGAATCAAATACGGAAACGCACTTCTTGAACTCAACGCCGGTGACCTTGCCGTTTTCAACGACGATGCGCTTCGGTCCCCAACCGTTGTTGATAGCGATACCCTCGCCTTTTGCTTCTTCAATTTCTTCAGGAAGCGCAGGCATTTCTTCAGCGCTCTCAAGGCAGTACATCGCAGTGCTGCCTGCTCCGATGCGGGTGGCTGTACGAGCCACATCGATAGCGACATTTCCACCACCGATGACTATAACCTTGCCAGAGAGCTTTTCGCCCTTGCCGAGATTGACATTGCGGAGAAGATCAACTCCTGTGATGACGCCGTTAGCACCCTCACCCTCGATTCCGAGCTTACGTCCGGCCTGTGCTCCAATTGCAATATAAAAGGCTTCAAAGCCCTGCTTGCGCAGATCAGAGAGCGTCACGTCCTTACCGACCTCAACACCGCACTTGAACTCGACACCCATCTGACGAAGAACGTCGATTTCCGCTTCGACAATATCCTTTTCAAGACGGAAAGACGGAATGCCGAGCGTCATCATGCCGCCGAGCTTTTCTTCCTTTTCAAATACGGTGACCTTATAGCCGTCCGCCGCAAGATAGTATGCGCAGGAAAGTCCTGCCGGGCCGGAGCCAACGATGGCAATGGGTTTGCCGTAATCGTGAAGCTTTTCGGGAATAAAGCGCTTGTCTGCGCGGAGCTCCTGATCGGCGATAAACTTTTTGACCTCGTCAATTGCAATTGCCTCGTCGATATTGCCGCGGGTGCATTCGTTCTCGCAATTGTGTGGGCAGATGCGTCCGCAGATTGCCGGGAACGGGTTCTCTTTTTTGATAAGCTCCAGTGCGTCAAGATACTTGCCCTGAGCGGCCAGCTTTATGTATCCCTGAACGGCAATGTGTGCCGGGCAGGCGGTTTTGCAGGGGGCTGTTCCAGTGGGCACGACGTTCTCGCGGTTGTCGCGGTAGTTGGGATTCCACTTCTCCGGACCCCACTCTGTATCTCTGGGTAGATCAGCGAACTTGTATTCAATGGGCGTTTCCGTGCAGAGCTTCTGACCAAGCTTTAGGGCATTGTTGGGACAGTACTCAACGCACTGACCGCAGGCCACGCAGGCTTCCTTGTCGACCTCGGCTTCATAGTTGCTGCGCGAGGCGTCGGGGGTGTTAAAGTACTGAGTCGCACCCAAAGCAAGGCAGGTGCCGGGCATGCAGTTGCAGATCGCAACGGATACGCCATTTTGCAGAGTAGTAATCTGATGTACACAGCCGATTTTTTCAAAGTATTCAAGCTTTTCATAAGCTTCTTCCTTTGTAATCTTCTGAGCGCGGCCGTTTGCGACGAACATATCCGCACCCATGCCAAGGAACATGCACATTCCCGCTTCAAGATCTCCAGCGCCTTCGTTCATATAGCGGCGCACACGGCGGCACTGGCAGGGTAGCAGTGCGATATGGTTCTTATTTTTTTCTATGTAGTAGCTCACGCGATCAAAGTCGGCCTGCTCAACGTCGGTGGGAATCGCCTTTTCAACGGGGATTGCGCGCATAACGCCCGCACCCATGGGTATCCCGTCAATGGTGGTTGCATAAGACTTTGTGGCGTGTCCTTCGAAAGCAACGGGTACTTCCGGATGCTCATCACAGAACTTCTCATTAACAAGTATGAACTCGAATATGCCGGGCGCATAAACCAGTAGCATGAATACCTCCATGCCATACTTCTCGACCTTGGCTATAACGCCAATGTCCGCCAGTTCGCGCAGAATCTCGAGTGTCTTTTCTTCCGAAAAGCCAGTTGCTTCAGCTACACTTTCCGTAAACGAAGGGGCTAGCAAATCCATAGCCATCAGGACAGTGATTTGGTCGTCCGTCATCCATTTCTCGAAAGCCTTGTACTCCGCGGAATTTTCGTCGATTGGGTAGTGACCATTGCTGATTTTTTTGCACAATTC
>JAAYCC010000136.1 GCA_012729875.1 Clostridiales bacterium
CTCGGTCTTCATCTTCGAAATACTCTCTGAACAGCGCGTCGAATACCCCCAGCACGACAAGTTCGGAACCGAAAGACACAATGGTCATGAACATATCATATCTGCCGTAATCAGCGGTGTCAGTGAGAAGGCGTGTCAACACCGGCAGCAGGATGATTGGGATAACCTTTTCAAGGGCGTTCGCCGCTCCGAAGGACAGAAAATTACCTACAAAAAGTTTCAGTCTGCCTTTTGTCTCTGTCACTGCGGTCTCCCGTCAAAATCGTTTACAGCCCGTATAACTCGGTCCACATCCTGCTCCGGCATCGCGGAATATATTGGCAGGCTCAACAGCTCATCGGCCAATCTCTCTGCGGCAGGAAAATCGCCCCTGACGTATCCAAGAAAGCTATAGCATTCGGAGAGATGCGGAGGGATTGGATAGTGTATCTGGGTTCTTATTCCGCTGTCCAGCAAATGCCTCTGCAGAGCGTCTCTCTCCTCACACAGAACCGCAAAGATATGATAGACATGCTCTGCTCCTTTTCTCTCTTTTGGGAGAGTAATAAGAGAATTATCTATCTCTTTAAGATATCTGTGTGCAATGGAGCGTCTGCGCAAATTGCCGTCCTCCAGATGCTCAAGCCCCACCCTGAGAACCGCGGCCTGCAACTCGTCCATGCGCGAATTTACCCCGCAGATATTGTGGCAATACTTCTTTTTACTCCCATAGTTCCTGAGCATCCTGATTGTTTCCGCCAGAGAGTCGTCGTTCGTAACGACGCAGCCCGCGTCCCCGAAAGCTCCGAGCGGCTTGGTAGGATAAAAGCTGAAGCAGCCGGCATCTCCGAACGCCCCCGCTTTTAGACCTCCAAATGACGCCCCGTGCGCCTGAGCGCAGTCCTCGATGATTTTTATGCCGTAACGCCCGGCGACCTCCGTAATAGCCCCCATACTGCAGACCTGACCGTAAAGATGTACGGGCATAACAGCCCTGGTTCGTTCCGTAATGAGCGCCTCGATGCCCGAAGCGTCCACGCCGAAGTATTCGTCGGGCTCCGCAAATACGGGCACGGCCCCGTTTTCGGTTATGCCGATTACCGTGGCAATATAAGTGTTTGACGGCACTATAACCTCGTCTCCTCTTCCGATACCGAGAGCTCTGACCGAGAGAACAATGGCGTCCAGCCCTGAGTTTACGCCTATACAATTTTTTACTCCGATGTACGAGGCAAACTCAGATTCGAATTCCGCAAGCTCCTGACCGAGTATGTACCATCCGGAACGGGCCGTCCCCAATAACGCGTGTTCATATTCGTTTTTATATAGCTCAAAAGAACGCCGCAGAGAGGTAAATTCAACATATTCCATTTATCTCCCCGTCCCGGATATACCTGAGGAATTCGTCGTAGTCCCTTATATAGTCCGATTCGTCGTAATACATGGACACCGCGGCGCAAAGTACGGAATCTTCGCTTATCCATTTCATCTCACGCCATATACATGGCAGCACCACTAAGCCTTTATCTGCCCTGTCAAGCAGTACGCTTTCCCTCCCGCAGCCGTCGTCCATGATAATCTCGACACTTCCATAAGGGCAGAACAAGAGCTGTTTCAGCTTCCTGTGGGCATGACCGCCCCTCTTTGTACCAGATGGTACTCCATATATGTAATATACTCTTAGGATATCAAAGAGAATATCTTTACCGATTTCAAGATAAGAAAGCGCCCCCTTGCCCTTAGAGCTGACGGTTCTTATGTCTATAACTTCATAGTTCACCGGCTTCCTCCTTTTTATGTCCGAACTTTCTTATTAGCCGCCGGGCTTTTAATACTTTTACAAAGATCTCATATATCGCAGAGTGCAACGGTTCATCCGCAAGACGGTAATTCGGCCGCTCATATTCCAAAACCTTTTTCATAAAGGAATCGATACTATAAATTCTCTTCAGGTTGTCATACTGCTTTAATACTGTTTCGCAATAACAGCTATCCGGCATATTGATAACGCTTTCTATATATGTAGCTGCTTTTTCGGCTCCGGGGTCTATTCCGAGTTTTTCAGGGTGCTCGCTGAACAGCCCTATCGTCTCAAGCTCATAAGTAAACGCGGCGGCCGTCATCGCCGGAGTCAGATTATCCGCGGCATCCAAAAGCGTCGTGCCCATCCCGATATAGAGGTCAGTCTCAGAAAGCACATTTTTCAGCTCATCGTAAGAGAGCATTCCGGCCAGTTCAACATCTTTTCTAATATCAGGTTCCAGTGCGCGGACAGCTTCTTCAACGGTTCGACCATCTTTCCCGTCGCCGACAATTATAAGCCTGAGCTCGCGATAGCGTTTTTTAAGCTCGGCAAAAACCTCTATAAGCCCGATCACATAGCCCTTGAAAGGAAAATCCAGTCTTGCCGCCGTCGAAATTGTAAATACCTCTCCACGGAAAATATGCTCCCCTATCCTGTCCCCATAGTCCGTTATTTCGTATGGCAGCCTTGCAATAACTGCGTTTTTATCCGAAAACGATACTTTCGCCATCTTTTCGGTCTGACTGAGACATTGCTCATCCATGAAGAGCAGACATCCGCATTCCGAGACCTTTTTAATATATCTTCTGTTTACAGTCCGCGTTACCGCACGGCTGAGTGCATCTCCCCATCGCGCACCGTTTCTCAGGTTATAGCAAAGCCCGTCGCGGAGTATGACGTAGAGCAGAATTTTCTTTACTGCGGGAAATTTTATCTGTATCTTTTCGGCTTTGTGGTAATCCTCAAGAGTATAGACCACCGCCGTGTATTCATAACCCGCCTCATATGCAGCGGTGAACTGTTCAAGGTACGATTCGTCGTCGCATGTTTCGAGTCTGGCGTTATTTTCCCTCAAGACCGCTGTATTGAGTCGATCGCTGTCTATGTAAGCGCAGTGGCAA
>JAAYCC010000137.1 GCA_012729875.1 Clostridiales bacterium
CCTATGGACAGGCTTTTCTCAACTGATCTGCCCTATTGCGATACTAAGCTCAACACCACATATGATTACAATACCAAAAAAGCTGAGGCTCTGCTTGAGGAAACGGGCTGGCTTCTTGACAGCGGTTCTAAATTCCGCAGCAAAAACGGCGATACTCTCTCGCTGGAGTATTGCTACATCTCAACAGACACGGTGAGCAAGACCCTCGGCGAGGTGCTCCAGAGCATGTATGCTGATATCGGTGTCGAAATCAAGCTGGTGGGCGAGGAGCCCAACTCCTTCTATGACAGACAGAAGAGCGGCGAGTTCGATATCATCGTATCGGAAACCTGGGGTAATCAGTATGATCCGCATTCTATGGTGGCGTCCTTCAGAGAACCGTCGCACGCCGATTACAGGGCACAGGAGGGGATTTCAAACAAAGCCTATCTTGACGACCTGATTACAAAGATGTTGGTGGAGACTGACGAGACAAAGCGGCAGGAAATGTATACTGAAATATTTAACATACTGCAGGACAACGCGGTATATATCCCCGTCTGCGGCTCAACTTCTCTCTGTGTGACCGCTAAGGATATTACAGGGGTAGTATTCAATACGGTGAGCGATATACCCACCCAGTCTATAACCAGAACGGCTGGCTGAAGCTCTAATAGCTTACTTAAATTGATCTGATTAAACGCTCTGTAAGAGGAACTGTTTTTACAGTTCCTCTTACAGCAGAAAGGGAAGCCAATGGGCAAATATATAATCAAACGCCTGCTTCAGCTTATACCTATTCTGCTGGTGGTATCAATATTGGCATTCGGACTCGTGCGTGTTTTACCGGGAGGGGCTGCGGTTGCGTATTTGACCGCAAGAAATATTGCGCCGACAAAGGAATCCATTGCCGCAGCAGAGGAATATCTGGGGCTGAATCAGCCGCTTCTTACACAATATTTTATATGGCTTAAGGGCGCTGCGGCCTTCGACTTCGGCGTGTCATACGCTTCCAACAAAGCAATAGCGCCTGAGATATTGGGGGCCCTACGCAATACAATGGGGCTTGCCGCAGCTGCTATGGTATGGCTTGTTCTGATAAGCGTACCGCTTGGAATTTTCTCCGCAAAAAAGCCCAACAGCGCATTTGACCACTTCTCAAGAGGCTTTGCATTTCTCGGGGCTTCCGCCCCTTCTTTTCTCGTCGGTTTTTTACTTGTCTTATTGTTCTCGGTAAAGCTAAACCTGCTTCCGTCCTTCGGCAAAAGGAACTTTGCAAGCTATATCATGCCCTCGCTGACACTTGCTTTGGGGTATATTGCGTCCTATTCCCGTATTCTGAGGAACAGCCTTCTGGAAAACATGAGGTCTACAAACGTACTCTATGCAAGGGCGAGGGGGCTTAAAGAAAAGCGGGTATTCAGCGCCCACACCCTGCGGAACTCTATGATACCGGTCGTGACCAACTTTTGCCTGAGCGTCGGCGGAATGCTTGCCGGAAGCGTAATTGTTGAAGATGTTTTTTCCTGGCCGGGGATGGGCAGGCTGATCATAAGCTCAATAGAGGCCCGGGACTATCCGATGATACAGGCATATGTCGTCATTATGGCCTTGCTGTACATAACAATAAATCTTGTAGCCGACATTTTATGCGCGGCAATAAACCCAAAGATCAGATATGAGGCGTGAGAATATGAAGACAAGATTTATTTTAAAACGAATGTACAGGAAAAAAAGCGTAATTTTTTTTACAATAATACTGGCAATCATTCTATTTGCCGTAATAGCCGCTCCGCTGATTGCCCCGAATGATATTTATAAAACAGACCTTCTGAACAGATTTGCACCTCCCAGCGCCCAATTCCCGTTTGGAACGGATGAACTGGGCCGCTGCATATTCTCCCGTATTCTGTTCGGCGGCAGGGCTTCGCTCACCTATGCCCTTATAGCGACAACGGTTGCCGCCATAATAGGGACGACGATCGGTATGATCTCCGGATACAAGGGCGGCAGAGTGGACGGACTGATAATGCGCATCTGCGACATCATGTATTCGTTCCCTCACCTTGTTATAACCCTTGTGATCGTTGCAATACTGGGCAGCGGGATCTACAACATACTTATAGCCATGCTCGTTACGCAATGGCTGTACTATGCGAGGATGAGCCGCGGCATGACAATGGACATCAGAAACCAGAATTTTGTAGCGGCGGCGCGCTCCAACGGGTCGTCCACCGCCAAGATAATATTCAAGCATATCCTGCCCAATATAGTCCCGCAGATGATTGCTCTCACCACAATTGATTTCGGGCATACCATTCTGACTATTTCGGGCCTTTCTTTTCTGGGCCTTGGCGTCCAGCCTCCATCTCCGGAGTGGGGGGCGCTCATAAACAGCGCGCGTGCCTTTATCTATACGGACATACAGATGATTTTATGGCCCGGACTTATGATACTGCTGGTAGTTCTTTCCGTTAATGTCATCGGCGACAATCTCAGAGATGCGCTGGATATGAAGATGAATTGAAAGGCGTGTGACTATGGAACCGGTTCTGGAAGTTAAGGATTTGAATATAAGCCTGAAAGAAGGCTGTAATACTTATAAGGCAGTCGAAAACGTCTCATTTTCAATTGGAAAGGGGCAGACCCTCGGGATAATCGGGGAGAGCGGCAGCGGGAAATCCCTCACCTGTATGGCGATTTTGGGCCTGCTGCCCGCAGACGTCTGGGACTATGACGCGGAGATAGTCCTGAACGGAAAAAGTCTGCCTTTCAGAGATAACAAGGCCATGAGGGGATACAGGGGGACGGACATCGCTCTAATAATGCAAAACCCAATGAGCGCATTCAATCCTGTCATGACAATAAAAAGGCACTTTGAAGAGACCCTTGCCGCGCATAAAAACTGGAATAAGAACCAGATAAAAGCCGCTGCACTTGAAATGCTCTCACAGATGCGGATAAAAAACCCCGAAACCGTCTATAACAGCTATCCTTTTCAATGCAGCGGCGGAATGCTCCAGAGGATAATGATAGCGCTGGCGGTAATAATGGAGCCCTCGGTGCTCATAGCCGATGAGCCTACGACCGCCCTCGACCTAACTGTGCAGTTCGAAATAATCAAGCTCATAAATCAGATGAGGAAAAAATACAACACATCCGTAGTTATTGTGTCGCATGACCTGAACGTAATTGCCGGCATTGCCGACGAAATAGCGGTTATGTACAGCGGATTCATTGTTGAACAGGCGCCAGCAGAAGAGGTCCTTAACAGTCCCCTGCACCCGTATACAGCGGGGCTTTTCAGATCAAGGCCCTCATATTCAAAAGAGAGACTTTCCGAAATATCAGGGCAGCCCCTGTCCCTGAAACAGAGGAACAGTATGTGTATGTTTTCGGAACGATGCCCACTGAAAGGCGAGGGGTGCTCGAATTTCGAGATGCTGGCCCACAAGGTTTCAGACGACCACTTCGTCAGATGCTGTGCCAAGGAGATGACAAAAACAAGTGCTTGAAGTAAGAGATGTAAAAAAAACATATAAGACAAAACGCTTCGGAAGATCCGTGCCCGTCAGAGCCGTAAAAGGATTGAGCATGAATATTGAAAAGGGCAGATGCCTTGGCTTGGTTGGGGAGAGCGGCTGCGGAAAGAGCACTCTGGGGAGAATGATTTCCGGCATGGAGAGGCCGGATACGGGAAGCGTTCTCCTGGATGGGCTGGATATATACAACAAGCCCTCAAGAGAGATCAGAGCTCTGCGCCGGGAGATTCAGATCGTTTTTCAGGACAGCATGGCCTCGGTTGACCCCCGGATGAATGCGGATGCCATCATCAGCGAGCCGCTCATTAATTTTTATGGTCTGAAGGGCCAATGCCTTGATGACAGGGTGAGCGAACTGCTGGATATGGTGTGCTTGCCGGATGGGGATAAGACGAAGTACCCGTTTCAATTCAGCGGCGGGCAGCTTCAAAGGGTCTGCATAGCGCGTGCGCTGGCGTCGGAGCCGTCCTTCATAGTCCTTGACGAGCCGTTGAGCAGCCTAGACGTGTCCGTACAGGCGCAGATCCTGAATCTGCTTTCAGACGTAAAAAAGGCTACAGACGTATCATATCTGCTCATTTCGCACGACCTTGAGGCGGTCTATTATCTCTCCGATTCAATATGTGTTATGTACGCCGGTATGGTAATGGAATCGATTGAGGACATAGGGGATTTCTATAAGCTGAAACACCCATATTCGCTGAAGCTTCTTAGTCTTAGGGGGAAGTGCGGGGCTGACAGTACGGATATTGAGAATGTTTCTGATTCGGAGGACAGGATAAAAGGCTGTCCCTATTACTCCCGCTGCCCAAAACATTCTGAACAATGCAAAAATGCCCTTCCTTCGCTGGAAAAGATCGAAGAAGGGCATTATATACGCTGCTATAACTATTGATTTAAATTATACAGATATTTTTTACAAAAATGAGAATTGGGGGGATATCCTATGCAGGCATATTTGCGTGTCGCACGCTTTATAGGGTACATAAGAAAGGAAACGCTTATAAAGTTCCTCATAGTGCTTACTATGACTGCGGGCAGCGTAATCGAAGCATGGGCATTGGCACGTTGCGCTTCTGCCGTATTGAATCGTGCTGATATGAAGGTAATCATGACGTTCATCCTTGTCGCCTTGGCCGCAATCCTTGTAAAGGCTTTTATGTCACGTATAAACGAAGCATATTCAAAAACTACAGCCGCAAAGGTTAAAGGGGCAATAAGAAATGAGCTTTTGGAAAAGCTGATGAAATTGGGCCCGAAATATCAGTCGACAAAGAGGAGCGGGTCTCTCCAGTCGCTGATTACCGACGGCGTGGAGGCGCTGGAAAGCTTTTTGGTTTATTACATACCTCAGGCGTTTGTCTGCCTTATAACAGTTATTGTACTGGTGGTCTATATTTTCAGAGTTGATGCTGTCGCCAGTTTGATCGTGCTTTTCGGAGTTATCGCCGCAATTGCGGCGCCGCTGTGCTCCCGCTCCGTTATAGCAAAATCGTGCACACATTATTGGAGAAATTACGCAATACTGAATGCACAATACATTGATACGATGCAGGGCATGAGCACGTTAAAGGCGTTTAACTCCAGTATAGCCAAGGGCGAGGAGCTCGAGGACAACTGCTGGACATTTTACAGGCATCAGATCCGCAATACGGCTTTTTCGATAATGGACTCAAGCGTTGTCGTTTTGCTGACAGGTATCGGCACGTCTGTTTCGGTTGCCGTCGCGGCGTATGGGGCGGCAACAGGCAGAGTGGATATTGCGGGACTTCTCGGGATTCTCTTCCTGGTGCCCGAGTGCTTTAAGCCCGTCGCCAGTCTAAATCAGTTCTGGCACAGCAGCTACATGGGCTTTTCGGTCTCCGATCAGATATTTGAAATTCTTGATGAACCGATTTCGGTCGCTGAAAAGGAGACCGCCCTGACAAGCGGTCTGGACAGCAGTAAGCCTGAGATCAATGTACAGAACGTCTCTTTCCGCTACTTGGCAAAGCGCGAACAGGTGCTTAAAAGCATCAGCCTGGATATAAAGCAAGGCCAGAAAATCGCTCTTGTAGGCAAATCGGGTTCCGGCAAATCGACGGTTGTCAATCTGCTTCTGCGCTTTTATGACCCCGATAAAGGACATATTTTATTTAACGGAGTCGATATCTGCGATTTTTCGCTTGATTATCTGCGCAGCAAAATAGCTGTTGTTTTTCAGGATACATATCTGTTTTATGGAACAATGAGAGAGAACTTAAGCCTGGCCAATCCCAATGCATCTATGGAAAAGATTGTAGAGGCTGCGAAGGCGGCCAATATACACGACTATATTATGAGCCTGCCGGACGGATATGACACGATAGTCGGAGAGCGGGGTTCAACCATTTCAGGCGGAGAGAGACAACGCGTAGCGATTGCCCGCGCTCTCATCAAAGACGCTCCGTTCCTTATTTTGGACGAGGCCACGGCAAATGTGGATGCTGAAAATGAAAAGAGCATTCAGGAGGCGCTTGACTTCCTTATGCTTGATAAGACCACGCTTGTGATTGCACACAGACTTTCAACTATAAGGAATGCGGACCGGATAATTGTTCTTGAAAACGGGTCTATTGCCGAACAGGGAACCCATGACGAGCTTCTTCTGATGGACAATATCTATTCAAGACTTATTGAAGCTCAAAAGACAGCGGGAAGGGAGGCATAGGGATGAATAATAATAAATCTGAACAGCGCGGCCGCACGGCAAACTTGTTTCGTCTTGTGAAGACTATTAAGAAACACTACCTGAAAATGGGCTTTGCCGCATTCTGCGGAGTCGTCAAACATCTAAGCACTATAGGCGCCGCAACACTCTGCGCGTATATAGTCGGTCTGGCTGCCCAGGAGAGACTGCTCGATGTCGCAGGAAAGCTTTTTTTAATTCTAGGCATTCTGGTTGTGATTATGGCCTTATCCAACTTCGGTGAGAGCTTCACGGCGCACGATGTGGCATATAGGATCCTGGCCGAATTCAGGATACGCCTGTATTCGGCGGTTGAAAGGGTTTGTCCTTCAATATTGCTTGATATGCGTTCAGGACAGCTTGCGTCAACTCTTATGAGCGATGTGGAGGTGCTGGAGTGGTTCTTCGCCCATACGTTCAGCAATGTTTTCGTAATGGTTATTGTTGACGCTATAATCCTTGTATATCTTGGATCCCTGCACTGGCTGCTGGCGGTGATTATTCTCGCGTTTCAGATAATCACTCTGGTCATTCCGTTTTTTATGAAGAAGAAAGCTGATGAACAGGGCGCTGCGTTGAGGGACAGGCTTGCGGACGCTAATGCGGTCACTGTTGAGGGAGTACATGGGATGAAAGAAATCTTGACCCTCAACTATAAAGATGCGTACAGGAAGAAAAACGAACAATATATGGGAGATCTTTATACCGCTCAGCTGGCATATGGGAAACGCCTCGGAACAGAAGGCTCTCTTATGGAGATTGCGGTAGGTTTAGCGATGTTGACGGCAAAACTCGCGACCATATATATGGTATTTGGCAATCTTCTTCCCTATGAACTCTATACAACGGTCGTGGTTCTGTCCGTACTGTGCTTTAATCCGATAATAGAGATAAGCGGCATGGCGCGGAATTTCGGAATAATAACCGCAGCCGCAGACAGAGTATACCGTGTAATGGAGGCAGAGCCGCTTGTTTATGATAGCGGCAAACAGATCAACACGGATGAAATTGGAAAGGACGTCAGCTTTGAAAATGTCAGCTTCCGTTACCACGAGGATGCCAAGAACGCCGTTGAAAACATCTCCTTTACCATAGACAAAGGCGAAACGGTCGCGCTTGTCGGCCATTCGGGCGCGGGTAAGACAACCTGCGCGAATCTTCTGCTCAGGTACTGGGATGTCAATGAGGGCGGCATAAAAATAGGCGGTGTGGATATAAGGGATATGTCTTTGAGCAATGTCCGCAGCATTACATCGGCTGTCCTTCAGGATGTATATCTGTTCAATATCTCAATTAAAGAGAATATACGCCTCGGCAATGTCCAGGCAAGCGATGAGGACGTTATCCATGCCGCTAAACAGGCGTGTGCCGACGATTTTATTGTAGCTCTGCCGGACGGATATGACACTAATGTTGGAGAACGCGGCGCAAATCTCTCAGGGGGACAAAGACAGCGTATAGCCATTGCAAGAGCCATACTGAAGAATTCTCCTATACTGATTTTAGACGAGGCTGTTTCAAATCTCGACACTGAGAACGAAAGGGATATTCAGAGGGCGCTCAGAGAGGTGGCGCGTGACAGAACGACATTGGTTATAGCGCACAGGCTCTCTACAATAATGGCGGCGGATAAGCTTGTCGTGCTTGACAACGGAAGGATAGTCCAGTGCGGTACGCATTCTGAGCTGATCGAACAGGGCGGCCTGTACAGAACATTGGTAGAAGCACAGATGGAAAAAGAGAGAGTGGACGCTGTAGGCTGCTGACCGCTCTATCGGGGAGCGGCTCGTTTATAAGCGCCTTAGACATGATTTGTGGTTCATCTCCGGAGATTTTTCGGAATCGTCATAGAGATAAAAAGTTCATAAAAAAAGCTGGAAATCCTTTTTATGGGACACTGGTATATATAAACTGATAGGGACGGTAATAAAACGTCCCTATTAGTCTTTCAGAATGGTGGAACAGACAAACAAGAATGGAGGTAAAGATGGAATATATAGCCCACATAAACGCTGAAACAGCCGAACAGCAGAAACTCATCGACCACCTCAACGGAACGGCGTATAGAGCAAAAAAATTTGCGGAAAAGTTCGGCGCCGAGGAAATTGCTGCACAGTGCGGCATGCTACACGACATAGGAAAATACTCCTGCGCGTTTCAGAGAAGGATAAGGGGCTCATCGGAGCAGGTGGACCACTCGACTGCGGGTGCGCAGGTTGCATTCAAGGAGTACAGGGATGTGCCGGCTGCTTTTTGTATATCCGGTCACCACGGCGGGCTGCCGGATGGAGGGAGCAGGGCGGATACCGGGGACATGCCTACATTCCAGGGGAAAATGAAACGTGTAGTCGGCCGGGACATTGAGGATTTCGGCGCATATTCCGACGAGGTGAGCGCAAGCAAGGCCGTAATACCGATGGAGCTGTGCGGGGACAACAAAAGCCGGTTTTTCTTTGTGCGTATGCTGTACTCCTGCCTTGTGGACGCGGATTTCCTCGATACGGAGGAGTTTATGTCAGGAGGGGGCGTTGCGCGCGGCGGCTATGACGATATATCGGCGCTCTGGGAGAAGCTAGAGCTTTACATATCCTCCTGGCGGGACCCGAGGACCGAACTCAACAAAAAGCGCTGCGAGATATTGAGTACACTGATTGACAGCGGCGAAGGAGAAAAGGGGCTGTTCTCTCTGACTGTACCCACAGGGGGCGGCAAGACCGTAAGTTCGATGGCATTTGCGCTGAGGCATGCACTGACCCACGGTATGAGC
>JAAYCC010000138.1 GCA_012729875.1 Clostridiales bacterium
GCCGTTATCATCGCGCGGGGGAGACTCTCGCCCCCGGTAATCCGCAGATAATCTCTGGCCTTTGCCGCATCTGCTCCGGGCGCGTTTTTGAACCAGCCGTTTATGGTGTCGTTGTCGTGCGTACCGGTATATGCGACACAATCACGTGTGAAATTGTGGGGGAGATAATCGCTCTCCTCTCGGCTGTCGAACGCGAACTGCAGAACTTTCATACCGGGAAATCCGCACTCTCGCAGCAGCTCCCGCACGGAGTCGGTGAGAAAACCGAGATCCTCGGCTATATAGGAGCGTTTTCCGAGAGAATTGTCCAGCGCACGGAAAAGCTCGATACCCGGACCCCTGCGCCACTCGCCGTTTCTGGCGTTTTTCGCTCCGCAGGGGATTGCGTAGTACTCGTCGAAGCCCCGGAAGTGGTCGATACGAAGCACGTCGTATATCTCAAACTGTTGCGCAACACGGCGGATCCACCACGCATAGCCGTCACTGCGGATTTTGTCCCATCTGTACAGGGGATTGCCCCAGAGCTGTCCGTCCTCGGAGAAACCGTCGGGCGGGCAGCCGGCGACATAGGTGGGGCGCATCTGCTCGTCCAACTGAAAGTAGTCGGGTGAGGCCCATATATCGCAGGAATCGGGTGCAACATAGATGGGGAGGTCGCCGATTATGCTGATCCCAAGCCGGTGTGTATAAGAGTGCAGGGCGTTCCACTGTCTGAAAAACAGATATTGGACCGCTTTCCAGAAGCTTATGTCAGAATCCAGCCCGGCCCTTGCCCTATTGACCGCAGAGGCTTCGCGCTTACGCAGAGCTGTGTCCCAATCGGTCCAGGCTATGCCGCAGAAATGATCCTTCAGGGACATGAACAGCGCGTAATCGTCAAGCCAAAATGCATTCTGCCGACAGAACAGCTCGTAATCGGCCGTGTTGCCTGATAAGAGCCGTCTGCACGCGGCGCGCAGGACGGGGTAGCGGTTTTTATATAGCTTTCCATAGTCTGTGCGAAGTGGGTCGCGGCCCCAGTCGATTCCTGAGTACTCGCTTTTTTTGAGCAGCCCGTCTTCCTCAAGTAAGTCCAGGTCTATAAAATACGGATTGCCCGCAAATGAGGAAAAACACTGATATGGAGAATCGCCAAAGCCTGTTGGCGAAAGGGGCAGCACCTGCCAGCAGCTCTGCCCGGCCTCCGCAAGGAAGTCTGCAAATTCATAGGCCGCCCTGCCCATAGTGCCGATACCGCAGGGAGAGGGCAGGGAGCTGATGTGCATAAGGATTCCGCTTTTTCTCATACTGCGCACCACATCAGCCCTTGACGGCGCCGGCTGTGACGCCCTTGATAATGTATTTCTGAGAGAACAGGTAGACAATTACGATGGGGAAGATGGTAAGCATGATGCTGGCCATCATTGGGCCCATCTCGACTCGGCCGTAGCTCCCGCGGAAGTACTGTATAAGCATTGGGATCGTCATATATTTTGTCCTGTCGAGAACAAGATAGGGGAGCAGAAAGTCGTTCCAGACCCACATGGCCTCCAGTATGCCAACGGAGATCATAGTGGGGCGCAGCATCGGAAATATTATTTTAAAGTATGTCTGCAGAGGGTTACAGCCATCTATCATGGCGGCCTCCTCAATTTCGAGCGGTACTGATTTCATAAAGCCCGCAAACATGAATACGGCAAGTCCCGCCCCAAAACCGAGATATATAACGCATATGTTCCAGGGATTTGTGAGACCCAGGGAATCCGCGGTCGAGACAAGCGTGAACATGACCATCTGAAAAGGCACGACCATGGAAAAAATGCAGAGGTAATAGATGGACTTTGTAAAAAAGTTTTTGACCCTGGTAATATACCATGCAAGCATAGAGGTGCAGAGCAGAATGAGGAGCACCGATGATACGGTTATGAAAGCCGAATAACCGAAGCTCTGCAGGAAGCCCTTGGAGGATATTGCGTTGACGAAATTGTCAACGCCGGCAAAAGTGTCGGAGTTTGGAAGCTTGAAGGCGGAATTGGTGGTAATGGCGGTCTCAATTTTAAGTGAATTCATGAGGATCATGAAAACTGGGTACATATATGCCAGAGAGACAATAGTGAGGACAACAGACCAGATCCTGTTGGCACGTATTGAGCGTTTTGTCATTGCTGTACCTCCTTTGAACGGGTAGCGCGCAGCTGAAGCAGAGAAATTATTACCACTAGCAGGAAGAATATGACGGCCTTAGCCTGTCCGATACCCTTCCACTGCGCTCCCGCGCGGCTGTAAAAGGTGTTGTATATGTTGAGAGCGAGCATTTCCGAAGAATGGGCTGGTTCTCCGCCGGTCAGCGCGAGGTTCTGATCGAAAAGCTTGAAGGAGTTTGTGACAGTGAGAAACAGACAGATCGTTATGGAGGGCATAACCATGGGTATTCTGACTTTCCAAAGCGCCTTCCACGGGGAAGCGCCGTCCACTGTTGCGGCCTCTAAAAGCTCGTCGGGCACCGATTGAAGACCGGCGATATAGATTATCATCATATAGCCTATCTGCTGCCAGCACATGAGGATAATGAGGCCCCAGTAACCCGCCGCGGCGTCGAGAGCCAGCAGAGGTCTTCCCAGAAGTGAGAGCAGGCTGTTCAGAAGGATCTGCCATATATATCCCAGAACGATACCGCCTATGAGGTTCGGCATGAAGAAAACTGTTCGAAAGAAGTGCGAGCCCTTCAGTTTTCGCGTTAGAAGCAGCGCCACGGCAAATGCCAGTATGTTTATAAGTATTGTTGCGACAACCGCAAAGGCGGCGGTGAACCAGAAAGAATACTTGAAGGTGTTGTCTGCAAATGCCCTGACATAGTTGCCGAGTCCGACCCATGTAGCCTTGTTGACGGTAGTGAACTTACAGAAGGAGAGATACAGCCCCTCCGCAAAAGGTACTATAAAGCCTATGATAAAGGCGGTGAGCGTCGGAAGCACAAAAATCGGCCAGTATTTTTTTATGGCTTTTTCCATACCGTGATCCTCCTTTTTTGGATTGCAGTGTACGGACTTAAAGTAAAGGGTGAACAGAGCGTTCACCCTTTACTTTGTTTGCGATAGCTGTTGCTTTTAAAATTATTCCGCGTTGTTGAGTTTATACTCGGTTTTCCAGCCGTCAACAAAAGCGGTGACCACAGCGTCCCAATCGCCGGTACCGGCCGCATAGGCGGTCAGAGCGGAGCCGACGCCGTTCTTCCATTCCTCTGAGGGCATGGTCGGGAAGCACCAGTCAACGGATTTCTTTCCGGCCGCAATGTATTCGTCTGCGATCTTAACCAGCGGGTTTGCCGATTTTTTGGCTGACTTGAAGGGACAGACAAAGCCCATCTCGTCGGCGAGCGCCGAGGTGCCCGTCTCGGAGCTGACAACCCAGTAGAGGAAGTCGAGTGTGGCCCTTATATTCTCTTCGGAGGCGTCCTTGTTCACACACCAGTAGTTTTCGGAGCCGGTACACAGTCCCTGACTTTCCTCTCCCTCGACTCCGATGTAGATGGGCAGCATGCCGAGGTTCTCATCGCCGAGGCTTTTTACGTCGTTGTAGGCCCATGTCCCGTTCTGATAAAAGACCGCTTTGCCGCCTGCAAATTCGGAAACGGCGTCATCACCGGTTTTTGCTGAGAGTCCGGCAGGGTCGCAGGTGGAGTTGTTGATATAGAGATCCCAGATAGCTTTGTAGTTGTTGAGATAGGTGCCTTTTATCTCACCGGCGGTCATGCCCTCGGTCTCATATTCGTAGTAGATGGGCAGGTTGGCAAGGTGTGTTTTGAAGCGCCAGTCAGAGCTGCCGTCCATGCCCGCAGAGGTGAATGCCGCAAAGCCAAGCTCGCTGCTGCGGGCGGTGATGTCTTCGACTACGGCCTTGAAGCTATCGAAATTTGTGATGTCGGCTTCGGTGTAGCCGGCGCGCTCAAGCAGAGCCTTGTTATAGATAATTCCGTAGGTTTCAATGACATATGCGATGCCGTAGACCGCGCCGTCGGAGGTCAGGGCGAAGTCGTCGCTTATAAGCTCGCCGTAGAGCTTTGAGCCTGAGAGGTCATAGCAGTAGTCGCGCCAGTTGTTGAGACCGACTGGGCCGTTGACCTGGAAGAGAGTGGGCGAGCCCTTCTTGCCCATCTCGGCCATGAGAGTGGTCTCGTATTGCCCGGAGGCTGCCGTGACTACCTTGACTTCAACGCCTGTTTCCTCGGTGTAGGCTTTGGCAAGTGCCTGCCACTGCTCGTCCTGCTCCGGTTTGAAATTGAGGTAGTATACGGAGCCGTTTGCTTCGCCTGTGCCTTTGTCATCCTTGTCCCGACCGGGAGTGCCGCAGCCTGCAAACAAAACCGCAATCATGATAGCTGCGAGAGACAGCGCCAACCAATTCTTTTTCATTTTAATCCTCCTCTAAAGAATTTGTCGTAAGCAAAAATTTTTGCTTAGATACTATATATTGTACAGTAAAAAAGAGCGTATCACAACACTATATCAGCATAATGAATAAAATTCTCTGTTTAATTTCAAATATCCTTGTGTGTTTTGTGCAATATATAGTATTTGTTTTATATCTATCCAATGCTTCTGTTTTTTTTCAGCGAAACGGTACAAAATACACAAAAAAGACGGGAGCGAAAATATGGGTACGAAGCGTATGGGTAAACAGACAATCAGGCTGGAATCCCGGCCGGTAATACTTGCATCTGCCAGTGTAGGCGGTAAGCAGGAGTCTAAAGGGCCTCTGGCTGCAAGCTTTGATTACCTGAGCGAGGACACATACTTTGGCGCAAAGACCTGGGAAAGCGCAGAGAGCGCTATGCTGAAAAAATGCTTTGATCTCTCGCTGCAAAAAGCGGCTATACAAGCGGATACCCTGGATTATATTTTTTCGGGAGATTTGCTCAACCAGTGCGTGGGCTCTGCATTCGGGATTAAAGACAGCAATGTGCCGCATTTTGGTCTTTACGGTGCCTGCTCTACAATGGCGGAGTCGCTGTCTCTGGCGGCTATGACCATAGACGGCGGCTTTGCCAATACGGTATGCGCGCTGACCAGCTCGCACTTTTGTTCCGCAGAGCGCCAGTTCAGACTGCCGCTGAACTACGGCGGTCTGCGTCCGCCGACCGCACAGTGGACGGCAACGGCTGCCGGCTCGCTTATACTGTCCGCAGAGGGGGAAGGTCCGGTCGTCACACATGTGACCACGGGGAAAATTGTTGACGCGGGCGTCACCGACGCCAACAACATGGGTGCTGCAATGGCCCCGGCGGCGCTTGAGACACTTTGCACTCACTTTGCTGATACCGGAAGAACTCCCGACTACTATGATATCATTGCAACGGGAGATCTTTGCGAAGTCGGCAGCGCCATACTCCGTGAGCTCTCGTCTCTTAACGGTTACGATTTGTCATCAAACCATAACGACTGCGGCCTGCTAATATATGACAGAGGCAAAAAGGACATCGCGGCCGGAGGCTCCGGTTGTGGCTGCGGAGCTTCCGTACTGGCCGGTTACTTCCTGCCAAAGCTGAGGTCTGGGGAGATAAAACGCCTGCTTTTTGCCGCAACGGGCGCTCTCATGTCGCCCACGACAACTCTTCAGGGCGAGAGCATACTCGGCATATGCCACGCCGTCGCGATAGAGAATTTGGGAGGCGCTTGCTGATGGATACGTTTACAGAATTTGCAAAGACCTTTGCAGTGGGTGGGCTTTTGTGCGCCATAGGGCAGATACTCGTAGATAAAACCAAGCTCACGCCGGCCAGAATACTGACCTGCTATGTGGTTGCCGGAGTCGTTTTAGGTGCATTGGGCGTGTATCAGCCCTTAGCGGACTGGGCGGGCGCCGGAGCTTCCGTACCGCTGACCGGGTTTGGAAATCTGCTTGCAAAAGGCGTCAGGGAAGCTGTGGCGGAAAAAGGCATCATAGGCGCGTTTACCGGCGGCCTTTCGGCCACTGCAGCCGGAATCACGGCAGCTGTTTTCTTTGGACTTATCGTGACTTTGATTTTCAAATCGAGAGACAGAAGCTGAAGGCTTGTTAGCGGAGCCTTTGCGCACTGCTATAGCGCAGCTTATTGTGCTATTAGAAACATTATATTTCAGGAGTAAAAAATATGAAATATCTCTGGACTCAGGACGTAGAGCCCATACGCTTTCCAAAGCTTACAAATGACCTTACAACGGATGTGCTGATTATCGGCGGCGGTATGGCCGGCATACTCTGTGCGCGGCTTTTGCAAGAGAGAGGTATAGACTGTACAGTCGTCGAGGCCTCGGTCATAGGCGGCGGTATAACCAAAGGCACCACCGCCGTAATTACCGCGCAGCATGATACGCTGTATACGGATCTGGCAGCGGATTTTGGCTTAGAAAAGGCAAAACAATATCTTGATGCTAACCTCAGGGCAGTCGGGCAGTTTAGGGAAATGTCGCGGGAGATTCCCTGCGACTTTGAGGATAAGCCCTCGGTTATGTACTCCCTTTTCGATAGAAAAACACTTGAGCGGGAGGCGGAAACGGTTTGCAGTCTGGGCTTTTCCGCAGAATTCACAACAAAGACACAGCTTCCCTTCAAAATAGCAGGGGCCGTCAGATATCCGTATATGGCGCAGTTCCACCCGCTCAAGTTCCTTTTTGGGGCGGCGGAAGGTCTTGACATATATGAGGGAACATTTGTACGCAGAGTGAAAGGTAATACAGCCTACACCGACAGAGGCAGGATAAAGGCGCGGAAAATCGTAATTGCCACGCACTACCCGTTTATAAACAGCCGGGGTATGTATTCCATGAAGCTCTATCAGATGCGTTCATTCGTCGTGGCGCTGGAAAACGCGCCGGATCTCTCTGGCACATATGTGGATACAGCCGAGGGCGGCATGTATTTTCGAAATTATAAAAACTACCTGCTGGTGGGCGGCGGAGATCACAGAACCGGCAAAAATGGTGGGGGAATCGAAGCGGTTCGGGATTTCGTGAGACATCACTTCCCGGATGCGAGAGAAAAATATGCATGGGCGACACAGGATTGTATGAGTTTGGACGGCATACCATATATAGGATGTTATAGCCCCTCTATGCCGGACGTCTATGTGGCAACAGGCTTTAACGAGTGGGGGATGACCTCCTCAATGGCCGCAGCCAACATACTCGCCGATATGATAAGCGGAGAAGAAAATGAGTTTGCCCCGGTGTTTGCGCCGGACAGAAGCGTAATGCATAAGCAGCTCTTTGTAAACCTCGGTACAAGCCTCGGAAATCTTGTACTGCCAACTGCCAAGCGCTGCCCGCATCTCGGCTGTGCGCTCAAGTGGAACGATGAAGAGCAGAGCTGGGACTGCCCCTGCCACGGCTCGCGCTTTGACAGACAAGGAGGGCTGGTCGACAATCCGGCTATGCGAGGTATTCATTTAAAGTAAAAAAGTGGAAAATCTAAAGAGATACAGAAAGCCAAAGCCATTTTCATTGACACCTGAGCCTCTCTGTGCTAATATAGCACAGTTGAAAGGTGCTTTTCACTGAAAAAACAGTATCTGCGGATGTGATGGAATTGGCAGACATGCAAGATTTAGGTTCTTGTGTCGCAAGACGTGGGGGTTCAAGTCCCTTCATCCGCACCA
>JAAYCC010000139.1 GCA_012729875.1 Clostridiales bacterium
CTCACTATGATGGCGCCGTATTTACGGCGAAGGCAGGTGGAGCGGCTCAGAACGGAGTCCGCTATGCCGAGGTAATAGTTGTCCTTGCTTGTTCTCTTATCCATATTGTTCCTCCGATTGATCAGTAAACTACGACGGTTGTCCTGAGAGGGATATTGTTGTAAATATACCGCACATCCTCGTCGTACATACGGACACAGCCATGGCTAATGGGATAGCCGATGGATGAGTCGCTTAATCTGGTAGTTCCCGGGTAGTAAATGCGGGAGTGGAAGGCATAGCCTGTATTGACCTTGAAGCCTATGACGGGTTTTACGGTATATGTTCTGGTTGTCCATCCGTTGTAATTCTTGTATGTGGTGTAATAGACCCCGGGGGGAGTCCCGGTTCCGGGCGCGCCGGTTCCGACGATGCAGCTGTGGACGAGCTTCCAGCCGCCCGTTTTCCCTTTGAAAATGTTGACGCGCTGCATTGAGAGGTTTACCCAGATAAGATAGTCGGTTTCACTGGAGTAGCCCTTGGCGTTTATCCATATTTCCTTTTCGAAGTCCTTGTAATCATGCTCCTGAGCCCATTTCAAAGTGTAGTTGCCTTTATATCCGAGGGTCACAAGCTCCAGCACCCTCTCAGTCTCCATCTTGTGGCTGTTGTCTGTCAGGTGGGCTATTTTGAGTGTGACGGTGCAATCCTGCGCTTCTATGACCGCACTGTCGGCACTGCCGCCGCCGTCAAGGGCGGTGCCGCGTCCCGCGACGGTGACAGAACCCGCCTTGCCATCAACAGTAATATGGTTGTAAAGGCCGCTGACGGAGATGTTCTCTGCCCTGCCGTTTATTTTGACCGAATTGGAGCCGCCGGAGATGGCCATGTCGCTTACGGAAATGCTATCTGTATCGCCATCTATGGAGATAGTGTTTGAGTTACCTGAGACCTCCATTCTGCTGACTGCCATATCCGGAGTAAGGGTAACGGTGTTTGAGCTTCCGGAAACAGTCAAGCCACTTACCAAGGCTTCAGAACCGAGAACAACGGTGTTGGAGCTGCCGGAGATCTCTATGCTGCTGACTGAGGCCTTGCCAGCCAGAGTTATGGTGTTGCCGTCTCCGATTATTTTCAGCTTGCCGTATGTGCCGCTTACAGCTACGTTTGCTCCGTTTGCGGAGACAGCGACGCTGTCGTGAGTTCCGCTTATTTCGGCGGAAACGCCTTTACTTGTGATTTCGATGTTGCGTACATTGTCCTCTGCTATTACTGCGTTACAGCTCCCGGCGAGCTGCAGAGTGGTGATAGCCGCGCCGCTGAAGGCAAAGTCGTCTATTGTGCAGCTGCCGCAGTCGAGAACAAGCCTGCTTATATTTGAGTTGCCGTATACGGCAAGGCGGGTGAGCTTATGGCTGCGGATGGTTATTTCATCGGCTTCAACGGCGCAGAGGGATATATTTGACGAGGAGCAGTCAAACCATACGCCGTCCGTGAGCCTGAGATTCAGAAGATTTCCGCCGCCCGATATGACACTTCCCCCACCGGTCACGGAGCCGAGCGATTTTGCGGGGACATAGTTTTTTGCCAGACGGTACAGAACTGTAAGAAATTCGGCGCGGGTGATGCTCCCGTTTGTGTTTAGAGCGCCGCCGTAACCCACGACCAGCCCGTCGCTTATTAGCTGCGCTATTGCGGGTCTGTTTGCAGCGCTTATTGCGGAAGCGTCTGAAAACTTGGGCAACACGTTGAGATCGGGATCGGCCGGTGTCAGGGAAAAGGCCCTCGCCATCATTGAGAAGGCGTCCTGCCGCGTCATAACTGAGTCCACACTGCAGCTTCCGTCTACAAGGCCGAGCCAGACGGCCTTTTGGAGGGCTTCATAATACCACACGCCCTCGTCCGCAGATATTTCGGCCTTCTCAGAGGCGTTTAACAGACGGGTTAGTATGGTGATCATCTGGGCGGTGGTTATGGCGGAGTCGGGGCGCAGAGTACCGTCCTCATATCCCTCGATAAGGCCGTCCGAGAGGCCGCTCAGCATGGTCTCCTCCGCCCAGTGGCCGGAGACATCGGCATATTCGTCCCACTCCAGGGCAAACGCACAGGAAAAAGCGGACAAGATGATTGTTATGAACAGAAAAAACACAAGCTGTTTTTGTATTCGCATATATCCGTACCCCTATTTATGTTTTCAAACTGCATGACAATAGTATATAATAACGAAAGGACAAGTCAACAAAAAACTGATAACATTTTCCAGATGAAATTAGGTGTAACTCATGAGACATAATTATCAGCTTGATACGGACGCTGTGTTAAGTGCGTTGGGCGATAAGAGGCCGACACTGCTGCTGCAGTGCTGCTGCGGCCCCTGCAGCAGTTATGTGCTGGAGTATCTTACGCGCTATTTCGATGTTACGATACTCTTTTACAATCCGAATATCCAGCCGAGACGGGAATACGACAAACGGCTCTACTGGCTGCGTGAGGTGATCGCGCGTTATGGCAGTCAGGTGAAGATGCTGGAGTGCGGCTATGACGGCGAGAGTTTTTCTGAAGTCGTCAAGGGTCTGGAACGCGAGCCGGAGGGCGGGGCTCGCTGTACCGAGTGCTTTAAGCTCCGTCTGAGGGAGACGGCAAGACTTGCCGGGGACAACGGTTTCGACTGGTTTTGTACGACGCTGACCGTAAGCCCACACAAGGACAGCGAAAGAATTAATGAAATCGGACTTGCATGCGGCAGGCAGTATGGGGTAAAATGGCTGCCGTCGGACTTTAAGAAGCGCGAGGGATACAAGCGCTCCACAGAGCTGTCGCGGGAATATGGACTGTACCGTCAGAGCTACTGCGGATGCCTTTACAGCCTTGCGGAATCGGAAAACTTAAATAGAGGGTGAAACAGATGACCGGCACTACGAATAGAATAGTATACTCAGCTCTTATAGCGGCAATATACGCAGCGCTTACAATGGTGCTGGCGCCTATTAGCTACGGCGCTTTGCAGTTTCGCGTCTCAGAGGCGCTATGCATTTTACCGTTTTTCTTTCCGGCCTCCGCTTGGGGGCTGTTTGCCGGCTGTGCCATTTCCAACATTATCAGCTCGGCGGGTATTCTGGACATAGTTTTTGGCTCGCTCTCGACGCTGCTTGCGGGGCTTTGTACCGCCGCAATAGGGAAAAGCGCAAGAAAAAAGACCGAGGTAAGTGTCGGCGAGGCAGCTCAGCCGGTGAGTTGGGGAGCTTGTATTGCCGCTTGTGCTATGCCTGTTCTTTTCAACGGTCCTATTGTGGGGGCTGAACTTGCTTATCTTTTTCCGCTGGACGACGGTTTTTGGTACAGTTTTTTAGTTTTTGGGGCGCAGGTCGCACTGGGCGAGATTGCCGTGCTCTATCTGCTGGGACTTCCGCTTATGCGCTTTTTGCTGAATAACAAGCGGTTTTCCGGCTTCTTCTACGGCCTTTAACGGAACCACATGCCGTTTTTTCTGTTGACACATTACATTTCTATACTGTATAATAACATAGTTTCCGCAGAATATTGTTCGGAGCATATATTTTGTCAACTGCTGTGGCGGCTTGAGGCTTTTTACAGCACCGGATTTAAGTCCGGAACATGCCGCCGCTGTTGAGTATTATTCTACGAAAGGAAGGTGTACGAAGATGACTGTTCGTACCTATCAGCCCAAGAAGCGCCATGCTCAGAAAGAGCACGGATTCCGCAAAAGAATGTCTACCAGGAGCGGACGCAAGGTTCTTGCGCGCCGCAGAGCCAAGGGCAGAGCAAAACTCTCATACTAATGGGAGACCGGTTTGAACGCATGTGGTCTTTGGCGGCTTTTTTCACAGGCAGATAACGTTTCAGGGCGGAGCTATCCGCCCTTTAAGTGCTTGTCTGCGTTATTGCCGGCGAAAGGAATGTGAAGATTGAAATATTCGGTTTCAATGAAAAACAATCATGAGTTTCGGCGGCTCTATACAAAGGGGAAAAGCGCTTCAACACCCACGTTGGTAGTTTATTATCGAAGGACGAGGCGAGACTATAACCAATTGGGTGTCACGGTCAGTACAAAGATCGGCAAGGCGGTATTGCGCAACCGTATCCGACGGAGGATACGTGAAATCTACAGACTCAACGAGGAGAAGCTGCCCAGGGGTCTAGACATTGTTGTGGTAGCCCGTGTGAGAAGCCGTTATGTGGACTATGCACAGCTTGAAAAGGATTTTCTGCACGCATGCGGGAGTTTGGGAATAATCAATGGGGGCGGTGCTGTCAAATGAAGAAGCTCCTTATAATGCTTATCAAATTCTACCGAAAGAGCATTTCCCCATACACGAAGCCTTCATGCCGCTTTGTTCCGACCTGCTCGGAGTATGCGTTAGAGGCTGTGCAAAAATACGGAGCCGCAAAAGGCTCGTGGCTCGCTGTAAAACGACTTACAAAGTGCCACCCCTTTCACAGAGGGGAGCACGATTTCTATGACCCGGTCCCTTGACCGAAATAACCGATTAGGAGAGACAAATGTCTTTTGGTGAAATCATAACGTATCCGTTTTCGTGGCTTTTGCTGACATTTTATGAGTGGACAGGCAACTACGGAGTGTCCGTGCTTGCCTTTGCTCTTGCGGTCAAGCTCGTTCTGCTTCCTTTCCAGATGAAGAGTAAACGCAGTACAATGCGTACCGCTCGTCTCACGCCCATTATGAAGGATCTGGAGAAAAAATACGGCGACAACAAGGCAAAGTATCAGCAGGAAGTCGCTAAGTTCTATAAAGAGGAAAAGATAAACCCCATGTCGGGCTGTCTTTGGTCCATCATTCCTTTTCCCATTCTTATAGCGCTTTATAGCGTTATCCGCCAGCCTCTTACAAGACTTATGCGTTTGACTGCGGAGCAGGTTACCGCTATCACAGAAAGACTTGCAAATTTGGATCTGTACACGATTCCTGAAAAAGCAAACGCATATTCGGAAATTACTCTGGCGAATCTTGTGCATGAGAACTACCATGCTTTTCAGGGAATTTCCGATAGACTTATAGATCTTGACTTCAGCTTTCTTGGAATGAACCTGGGACAGCGCCCTCAGTGGAACTTTTTCTTAAAAGTTGATTGGAGCGACCCGTCCGTATGGGGACCTGCACTGGGACTCTTTATGATCCCTGTCATTTCAGCGCTGCTTTCGTACTTTGCTATGAAGATCAGCAGCGCCGCAAATCCCCCGGCAATGGAAGCTCAGCAGCAGTCAATGAAGGGTATGATGCTTTTCATGCCTCTGTTTTCGGTCTATATCGGATTTATTATGCCTGCTGCTCTGGGTATATACTGGATCGCTGGCAGCGTTTTAGGTATTATTCAGGATGCCATACTCAATAAGCACTACAAGAAGATCCTGGACGTTGAGGACGAGGAACGCCGCAAGCGTCTGTACGCCAGAGAGGAAGAGCTTGAGCGCAAGCGTCTTGAGACCGAGAAACTTCGTGAGATCGGAGCAACAGAGAGAAACAAAAATACCAGCAAGAAGAAACTTCAGGCGGCCGAGAGGGCCCAGCAGGAAGAGCGCCTCGCCGCGGAAAAGGCCCGCCAAAGAGCACAGTCGGATACCCAGGAGGACAATGGTTCCCAGGTGGGTAACCGCAAGTATGCGCGCGGCAGAGCCTATGTCGAGGACAGATTCAATTCAGATGAGGCATCCTATAATGACGAGAACGGAACGGAGACTTCCCAGCAGGCCGGCGATGCCGGAGAGGACGGAGACAATGCCTGATTTTACAATCACTCCTAGCCGTACAAATAATACTATGGGAGAGTAACGATCAATGCAGAAGTATATTGAAGTAAGCGGAAAGTCGGAGGAAGAGGCTGTGGCCAATGCCCTGCGTCAGTTGGGCCTTCCCAGAGAGGACGTATCTATTGAGTTAGTCGAGAGAGCTAAATCTGGATTTTTGGGTATCGGCGCGAGTCCGGCCATCATAAAAGTATATTATGAGGCCCCTGATGAATCGCTTGATGAGAAAAAGACGGCCGAGCCTGTAAAGGCGCCTGAGCAGGACAAGAATCGTGGTCAGGATAGAAGCGCTATTACCACATCAGCGGCCGCTGAAAAGGCCCACAGCTTCCTTGACGGTCTTTTAGAGCATATGGATACCAAGGCGAATATAAATATTAACGAAAAAGAGGACGGTTCGATATTCATTGAACTGAGCGGCGACAGTATGGGAGCGGTTATCGGCAGAAGGGGCGAGACCCTTGACGCCATCCAACACCTGACGAATTACGCGGTCAACCGCGGAGCCGAGGAGAGGATCCGTATCAGCATCGATGCTGAGAACTACCGCGCAAAGCGTGAGGAAGCCCTCGTGAGATTGGCCGAAAAGATGGCGGCCAAAGCTCTAAAGTACAAAAGAAGCATGGCCCTCGAGCCTATGAACTCCTACGAGCGCCATGTTATCCATACAGCGCTCCAGAGCTATGAGGGAGTGACCACCAGCTCCACAGGTACAGAGCCCAACCGCAGAGTTGTCATCTCCTGTGAAAAACCAACAGACAATCATTCCAGATACAATTAATTAAACTGATTGGTAAAATAGGGGGATATAATATGTCTATTTTCGAAACCGTTCAGAAAACACTTGCAAGGCAGCTTGAGATCAGCCCCGAACTCATTACTCCGGAGACCAGAATCATGGAAGATCTCGGCGTGGATTCCCTTGACCTTGTAGAGCTTATTATGGCGCTGGAGGAGGGCTACAACATCATTATTTCCGCAGAGAACGGTAAGGACCTTACTACAATCGGCGAGATCGCAGAGTTTATCGAGAGTGAGCTCAAGAAAAAAGCCTAATTATTTTGCGCTACATATTGAATTTAGGGGCGGGAAGTTTTCCCGTCCTTCTTTTTACTGCCTTTTTTCATTGACGAATTAGTATAATAAATGTAATATAGAGATTAAGACGAAAAAATAACAAGATAATATTAAATGAAAATATCAGACGATAGTTATATAACCTTGCAGAAGGTACAAGGGAGACAACTAAATGAAGATTGTATTTGCAATCATAAACAATTCGGACATGTCTGCTGTCACCGGCGCGCTTACTAAAGCGGGTTACTCGTCTACCGTTACAAACAGCAACGGCGGCTTTTTCAACAGGGAAAACAGCATTCTATTTGCCGGAGTAGATGACAATAGAGTTCAGAGTGTCCTTGCTATCATCAAACAGCACACGCATACAACAGAAGTAAACGTACCCGAAAACGTCAAAATGGGAGATTTTATGCTGCCTTCTAAGGTCAGGGTGGGCGGCGCCGTTGTTTTCGTTATGGACGTTGACCAGTTTGTGAAGCTATGACGGACGGGTCCATGAATAAATCCCATGCTTATATAATATCATCGCAGGACGCGGCTGTAAGAGAGAATACGGCGCTGGAGCTGGCACAAGCCATGGTGTGCGACAGGGGTGGGGCCGAGGCCTGCGGGGTCTGTGCACAGTGCAGAAGAGCTCTGGCGGGCGTACATCCCGATATTATTTTTATTGACCGCCTAACGGATGATAAGGGGAAAAGGAGACGCGAAATCTATGTAGATCAGATACGCGGCATGAGTGCGGACGTCTGGGTACGCCCGCAGCAATCGGATAGAAAGGTCTATATTATACGCGAGGCAAATCTCCTCAATCAGGCGGCGCAGAACGCAGCTCTGAAAATCCTTGAGGAGCCCCCGGCTTATGCTGTGTTCATTCTGTGCGTAAACAGCGCAGAGGAGCTGTTGCCTACCGTCAGATCCCGCTGTGTAGAAATTCGGGAGTCTGGGACAGTATGCAGGGCAGAAAATAAAGAGGCCGAGGAGCTGGTCGATACAGCCGTCTCAGGCGATGCGGCGGCGCTGTGCGAATACTGTTGGAAATGTGAGACACTGGACAGTGAAAAATCTGCGGAGCTCATAGAAAGTTGCCGCGCCTATCTGAGTGGGGCAATCTGCCGCGGAGCTTCGTCGGGAGTATCCCGCGGAGAGGCGGTCAGGTTGCTGGGTGTTTTCGACATTGCCGCGGAGTATTTGCGAATGAATGTGGGAGCAAAGCACGTTTGGGGCTATATCTCTGTCTCAGCGATTTGAAATGTGAGGATATTATATTGATAGAAGTAATTAGCGTAAGATTTAACTGTCACGGTAAGCTCTATTTCTTTGACCCCGCCGGTATTCAGGTGAAGGCCGGAGATAAGGTCATAGTTGAGACTGCCAAGGGGCTGGATATCGGCGACTGTGCGGCCGGCAACCACTTAGTGGAGGACGAAGCTGTAATTCAGCCGCTGCGCCCCGTCGTACGAGTGGCGACAGAGGACGATCTGCACACTGCGGAGCTTAACAAGACAAGAGAAAAAGAGGCCTTTGAAATCTGCAGGGAGAAAATAGCCCAGCATGATCTGGATATGAAGCTTGTGGATGTTGAGTGCAGCTTTGAAGGCAACAAGATAATGTTTTTCTTTACTTCCGATGGACGCGTGGATTTCCGCGAGCTTGTAAAGGATTTGGCCTCGGTGTTCCGCACCCGCATAGAGCTGCGCCAGATCGGTGTACGTGACGAAACTAAAATGCTCGGCGGCATCGGAATCTGTGGCAGACCTTACTGCTGCAGTCAGTTTTTAAATGACTTTGAACCCGTCTCCACAAAGATGGCCAAGACTCAGTCCATGTCGTTGAACCCTTCGAAGATTTCCGGCAGCTGCGGCAGACTGATGTGCTGCCTGCGATATGAGCAGGAAGCCTATGAGGAGCTTAACAAGACAATTCCAAAAATCGGAGCTTTCGTGCAGACTACGTCGGGATATGGAAATGTGGTGCAGACAAATGTTTTGCGCCAGAAAGTCCGCGTAAAGCTCGACGGGGAGAACGATACCGAAATAAAGACCTTTGACACCGATCAGGTGGCAACAGTCGCAGGAGGCAGACCGAAGCCCGGCGAGGCGCTCCCAGATGTTCTGGTGTACGTTGAAAAGGAGCCTGAGGTTATTGAGCCGGAGGAGGATCCGTGGAAAGCTCCTAATCTGTTCGCGCTGGAAGAGAACGAACAAAACAGGGCGGATAACGCTTCCAGAGAGAGAAACAAGTCGGAGCCGAAAAAGAGACTGCATAACAACAGCCGAAACCGCGGCAAGGGCGGTAACCAGAAAAAGCCTGCACCGGGCAGCAATCAGGCAAAGCCGCCGCAGGGCCAAAACAATCAGCCCAAACAGCAGAATGGTCAGCAGGCAAATACACAGCAGAAAAGCAGCGGCGGCAATCGCAGCTACAACAGGCGGCGCCCCAACAGGCCAAAGAACCGAGGACAAGCAAACGACGACAAGCCGCGGCAGAAAAACGAATAAAAAAACCCCTTAAACCAGACAGCGGATAATTATAGCCGTTGGTTTAAGGGGTTTTTTATTCTGTGACTGCCTTACTCGGCGGATATCATATAATAATAGACAGGCTGGCCGCCGTCTATAACGCTCGTTTCGGCATGGGGATATTTTTCGGATAGAATGTTCCCGACGAGCTGTGCCGCGTCGGCATCTACATCCTCGCCATAGTAGACGGTTACAAACTCGGGGTCAAGTTCATCGAGCTTCTCAGACAGCTTTATTATGAGATTTTCGATATCGGGGTCGCTTCCCACAAGAGCCCCGTCCAGAAGACCGAGGTATTCGCCTGCCTTGATTTTATACCCGTCGAAGTCGGAGTCCCTTGCAGCGTAGGTGATCAGGGAGGTGTGTACGCTCTCGATAGCCTCGTTGGAAGTCTCTATTATCTCCTCCTCAGTCTGGGAGTATGTATCCAGATTGAGGAGAGCTGAAATACCCTGGGCTACGGTCTTGGTGGGTATTACCACGACCTTTTTGTCGGTGAGAGGTGCGCACTGCTCCGCTGCCATTATAATGTTTTTGTTGTTGGGGAACACAAAAACTGTATGGGCGGGGGTGGCCTCCACAGCGGTCAGAATGTCCTCGGTTGAGGGGTTCATGGTCTGTCCGCCGGTTACTATTCCATCCGCTCCCAGTTCGCTGAAGAGGTTTTCTATTCCTTTGCCCGCGCAGACAACGACAGTACCGAAGTCCTTTGACTGCTCAAGCGGTGCGGCAGCTGCCTGCTCAGGCTGCTTTGCCGCTCCTCCCGAGAGGTTGGAATGCTGCTCCCGCATGTTTTCGATCTTTATCTTGAGAAGGCTACCGTAGGTGAGCGCCTCGGTGAGGACTTTACCGGGGTCGTTGGTGTGGACGTGGGTCTTAATGATCTCCTCGTCGTCCACAACGACGGCGCTGTCGCCTATGGTCTGCAAAAAACCGCGGAGCAGATCTGCGGATTTGTTGTTCTCTCTGCCTACGATGAATTCTGTGCAGTATGTGAAGGTTATTTCTCCGGTGTCGAAGCTGCTGAAATCAGCCTGCTCGGCAAGCTCGGAGGTGTCGATATCGTAAGAATCGGGGGTGACTTCACCGCGCAGGGAGCCGAGCATAGCCTCCAGAATTGTGGTGTAGCCTTTTCCGCCTGCGTCTATCACACCGGCTTTTTTAAGGACAGGGTTGAGTTCAACTGTATTTGCAAGAGCATCTTTTGCGGATTCGAGGGCGCAGGAGAGCATGAGCTCAATGTCCGTACCGGTCTCGGCAAAATCGGAAGCGGCTTCTGCCGCCATGCGCGAGACAGTGAGGATCGTGCCTTCAGCCGGCTTCATAACGGCTTTGTAAGCGGCCTCGACCCCCTCGGCCATTGCCTGTGAAAAGTCATATGCGGTGGCGGTGTCCCTGCCCTTCAATGACTTGGACATGCCGCGGAACAACAAGGAAAGTATAACGCCGGAATTACCCCGGGCACCGCGAAGAAATGCGTTTGCAGCGCACTTTGCGACTTCGCCGATACCTTCGGGATTCCTGCGGCGGAGCTCTAAAGCTCCGGACTCCATGGTCATGCTCATGTTTGTCCCTGTGTCGCCGTCGGGAACAGGAAAAACGTTAAGGTCGTTTATGTGCTGCTTGTTTTGCTGGAGTGCTGCCGAAGCACACAGCAGCATATCGGTGAAAATGACACCGTCGATTGTCTCTCTCAATTAAAAACACCTCCGGGGAAGTTCGTCTGAAGAATCAGCCGATGATGATGGAGTCAACACATACGTCCACTCTGCTGACCGGGACACCGGTCGCCTTTGAGACCTTGTAGCTGACTTCATTCATAATGCTTCCCGCAAGAACCTTTATATTTACGCCGTGATCAATTACGATGTGAAGAACGAGCGATATGCTTCCGTCGTCATTAAAGCTGACGCTGACGCCTCTGGACATGGATTCACGGCGGAGAAGATGTACGAGACCGTCCGCCTTGGAGCGGGCGCCCATGCCTTTGACACCAAAGCAGTTTGTAGCAGCATCGCCGGCCAGAGTTGTAAATACATCGCCGGTGATGCTTATCATGCCCTTTTCGTTTTCGATTTTGACCATGATGTCAGCCCCTTTCGTATGTTATCGGTCCAACTGAGGGATGGACCGTAAAGTTACAGACTATATCAAAGATACCGGTTCACGGGTCATTTTAGTATTATACCCTCTGCTCTGCAAAAGCACAAGTGTATTTTTATAAAAACCCAAACATACCATACATTTGAAATATCTTATTTATATGTAAGTGCAAAAAGTCAAGTAAAACAATAAAAAAGCCTGTGATTTATGATAGTTTACAATATTTTTTCCGCATGCTAGAATAAGTTACCGGTATATACTGCATTTTGTGGTATTCTGCACATAGGTGGCAGAAATAATATGTTAAGAGATTTATAAACACTTTCCGACTTTTATAAGGAGATGACACAATGTCAAGAAAACTGAAAACTATGGACGGCAACACTGCTGCCGCTCACGTTTCCTACGCGTTTTCCGAGGTTGCAGCAATCTACCCGATCACGCCCTCCTCTACAATGGCAGAGCTTGCGGACAAATGGTCCGCCGCCGGCCAAAAGAACATTTTCGGACAGGAGATCAATGTTGTTGAGATGCAGTCCGAAGGCGGCGCCGCGGGAGCGGTCCACGGCAGCTTGGCTGCAGGTGCGCTTACCACTACCTACACCGCTTCACAAGGTCTTCTGCTGATGATTCCCAATCTGTATAAGCTTGCGGGCGAGCAGCTGCCCGGAGTTCTCCACGTCTCCGCGCGCTCCATCGCCACACACGCACTGTCGATTTTTGGCGACCATTCAGACATTTACGCCTGCCGTCAGACCGGCACAGCCCTGTTGTGCTCCAACAGCCCCCAGGAGGCTATGGATCTGGGAGCGGTTGCACATCTCTCCGCAATTAAAGGGAGCCTCCCTTTCATTCATTTCTTTGACGGCTTCAGAACCTCACATGAGATGCAGAAAATCGAGGTTTGGGACTATAAAGAGCTTGCGGAGATGGTAGATTATGACGCGGTTGCGAAATTCCGCCGCCGGGCGAACAGCCCTGCAAATCCCACTACCCGCGGCACCGCACAGAACGGCGACATCTTTTTCCAGACCAGAGAGGCTGCAAACCCAAAGTACGATGCAATGCCCCAAATAGTTGAGGACTATATGAATCAGGTCAATGCCCGTATTGGTACCAATTACAAGCTTTTCAACTATTACGGCGTTCCAAATGCTACACACGTCCTCATTGCGATGGGCAGCGTCTGTGAGGCAGCAGAGGAAGTTGTCGATTATCTGAACAAGAAGGGTGAAAAGGTCGGTCTCGTAAAGGTGCACCTGTATCGTCCCTTCTCCGCAAAGCACCTTATAGGCGTTTTGCCCACTACCGTCAAGTCGATTGCAGTTCTCGACCGCACTAAGGAACCCGGCGCTATCGGCGAGCCTCTCTATATGGACATTGTTACTGCCCTGGCCGGCAGTCAGTATGGGAATGTCCCCGTGTACGGCGGGCGCTATGGACTGTCTTCCAAGGACGTCCCCCCAGGAGCTATCGTATCGGCGTTCCGCAACATCCAGTCCGACGAGCCTATAAACAGCTTTACTATCGGTATTGTTGACGACGTTACCCACCGCTCCATACCCATTAACGAGGAGCCTGATACCACTCCTGACGATATTATTTCCTGCAAGTTCTGGGGTCTCGGCTCAGACGGTACGGTCGGCGCGAACAAAAACTCAATAAAAATTATAGGAGACCACACCGATCTCAAGGCCCAGGCCTATTTCCAATATGACTCCAAGAAGTCCGGCGGAGTTACTATCAGCCATCTGCGCTTTGGAAAAAGCAAGATAAAGTCCACTTATTTTGTCTCCAAGGCGAACTTTGTCGCCTGCCACAACCCGTCCTACCTCGAGAAGTACGACATGGCCCAGGACATTAAGCCAGGCGGCGCTTTCCTCATAAACTGCGCATATGATGCCGGTGAGCTTTCTAAGCACCTGCCTGCCGAGGCAAAAAAGTATATTGCAGACAACAATATCCATGTATATGTTATTGACGCCATTAAAATCGCCCGGGAGATCGGCCTTGGCAACAAGACCAACGCAATCCTGCAGGCCGCGTTTTTCAAGCTGGCGAAAATTCTTCCTGAGGCGGATGCCGTGACCTATATGAAGGAGGCTATACGCACCACCTACGGACGAAAGGGCGAGAAAATCGTCAACATGAATATTGAGGCAGTGGATGCGGGTATTGAGCAGGTCCGAGAGATCAAAGTTCCCGCTGAATGGGCAGACGCCGCTGAGGGCGCCGGGAGAGCTTCTCTTGACGGCGGTCTTGAGGGTGCCAAGGAGTACGCCGAGAACGTACTCTCGTCTGTCAATGCCATGCGCGGTGATAAGCTGCCAGTTTCGGCATTTCTTGATTATCAGGACGGTACCGTGCCGAGTGGTACGGCAGCTTTTGAAAAGCGCGGCATAGCCGTTGATGTTCCCGAGTGGATACCCGAAAACTGCATTCAGTGCAACCAGTGCGCGTTTGTCTGTCCGCACGCCGTTATACGCCCGTTTGTGCTCGACGCGGATGAAGCGAAGAGGGCCCCGGAGGGGATGAAGACAGTGCAGATGAAGGGAAAGGGCTGTGAGGATTATCAGTTTGCCATCATTCCCTCCGTGCTGGACTGCACCGGCTGCGGCAGCTGTGTAAACGTATGCCCAGCCAAGGACAAGGCGCTCAGGATGGTTCCGCTGGAGGAGAGGCGCGAGGAACAGAAGGGCTACGATTACGCCTACAAAAATGTCTCATATAAGGAAGTACCCTTTGCGGACAATACCATTAAGGGCAGCCAGTTCAAGACCCCGCTGCTTGAGTTCTCAGGCGCCTGCGCCGGCTGCGGCGAGACGCCCTATGCAAAGCTGGCGACCCAGATGTTCGGCGACAGAATGTATATCGCCAACGCCACGGGATGCACATCCATCTGGGGAGGCAGTGCCCCCAGCTATCCCTATACCAAAGACAGAGACGGACGCGGCCCCGCATGGGCTAACTCCCTGTTTGAGGACAACGCCGAGTTCGGCTTCGGAATGCTGCACGCCGGTAAGCAGCGCCGCGAACTCCTCTCAGCTCAGGTGAAGGAGCTCTCCGCGCACAAGGATACTCCCGAAGAGCTTAGAGAGGCTGCAAAGGCATGGCTCGAAAGCAAGGATGACGCCGAGGCATCCAAAAAGGCATCCAAGAGTCTTGAAGCTCTTATTGCGGACAGTGCAGTCAAGTTGGGCGAAGGCTCTGAAATAACCGAACTGCTCAAGCAGATCGTGGAAAATCGTGAGATGCTGGTCAAGCCCAGCTTCTGGGTCTTCGGAGGCGACGGCTGGGCATACGACATCGGTTACGGTGGTCTTGACCACGTTCTTGCCAGCGGAGAGAATATCAATGTTCTTGTATTCGATACCGAGGTCTACTCCAACACCGGCGGTCAGGCCTCAAAGGCCACCCCGACAGGTGCAGTGGCTCAGTTTGCCGCGGCCGGCAAGTCCGTAAAAAAGAAAGACCTGGCCCAGATTTCCATGTCCTACGGTTATATCTATGTTGCGCAGGTCTGCATGGGCGCCAACTATCAGCAAACGCTAAGCGCTCTACTGGAAGCCGAGAGCTACGACGGTCCGTCCCTAATAATCGCTTATGCTCCCTGCATCAATCACGGCAACAGAAACGGTATGGGCAAGTCCATTACCACTGAGAAGCAGGCGGTAGAGGCAGGCTACTGGAATCTGTTCCGTTATGATCCGCGCCTCGATCAGCCGTTGAGTATTGACAGCAAGGCTCCCAGCGCCAGTTATCTTGACTTTATAATGAATGAGGTCAGATACTCGTCACTGAAGCTCAGTTTCCCTGAACGCGCCGATGAGCTGTTCAAGCGCGCGGAGGAGGACGCAAAGACAAAATATGAAAAACTTGTACGTCAGAAGGAAGTTCTGAATAACGACAAGTGATTGTGTAAATAAAACGAGCCGCTTAAAGCGGCTCGTTCTTTTCTTTTTCCATCATGCGGGTCAGTTTGTTTTCTTCCCTCAGCAGCTTTTCGGAGGGGATTTTGATTAGCTTTTTGGGGAAAACTCCCTCGCGCGTACTTACAGCGACTGAGCTGCCGTCTATATCTCCGTAGAGACGGCATTTTACTCCGGGGACCGGCGGAATTATTTTTCCGTCTCTTTTGATGAACCGCATAGTGCGCAGGTCGCCTTCGCCATCAAGTTTAAAAAGACTCTCCCGGAGCGCCCAGATTTCAAAAAATGAGAGGGCTTCAAGTTCCTCCGCGGTTGTCAGCTTTTCGATGACAGCGGAGCTGATATTTCGGTGGTCTATTGTGTCTGCCCCCACAGGGCGCTTTGATACGGCGCAGAGGACATGGGTGCGGCTGTGGCTTATGCTGAAGTGGAAGCCCGGGTTCCCGGGAAACCACGGCTTGCCACTTGCAAGCTTTTTTATCAGCGGCATGGTGGCGCTGTTGTAATCTTCGTAGGCCAGCGCCAGAAGGGAGACTCCAAAGGCGGAACCCCGGCTTTTGCTTATGGGGGGATAGAGAGCTTTACTCTCGTCCAAACCTCGTATGTCAGCATAGTATAGTCGCATTTTTCGGCACCTCCGCAGGCGATGTTTCTTTTTTTGATGTCTTACGATATTCTAGCACAATATCTTGTGATTTTGTACTACCATTTTTATTCGCGATATGATACAATACAAGAATAGAAACTGAGCTGGGGGAGGCATGGCGGCGTGAAAAAAAGGGCTTGTTTGGCAGTTGTACTGTCTGTTTTGCTGGCACAGCTCCCCGGCTGTGTCAATATTGGAAATATCGACGAGCTTTACAGCCTTCCGCAGCCCCAGGATGAGTTTTTACAGCTGCGCGAGCTTATTGATGAGGAGATAGCCGCAGGCAGCGAGTACCTTGCGCCGACGGTCGGTTCGCGGCGTCAGAGCATTCAGCTTACAGACATCGACGGCGACGGACGCGAGGAGGCGCTGGCTTTTCTGCGGAACGAGGAGCTGGTACCCAAGATCTGCGTCTACAAAAACATTGACGGCGTTTATGAGCTGGCCAGTACAATATCCGGAGAGGGTACGGCGATCGGCCGTGTGGAATATGCGGATCTGGACGGAGACGGCCTTTCCGAGATAATGGTCTCGTGGAAGACGGGTACGGAGCTCATGCTTGTAAGCGCCTATTCTCTTAAGGACTGGAACACCGCCGTTATGCTTTCCGAGAACTGCGCGGACTTTTTGGTTGGAGACATAGACGGCGACGGACGCTCAGACATCACGGCGCTGAACTTTGACGATGAGGGCGGCGGCGTTGAGGTGTTTTTTGCCGACAAGGCTGGGGACATAACTCACACCGGGGCAAACGTCTCAAAATCTATGAAAGATGCCGACCGGTTTCGAATATCTGCAATTGCCGGAAATGTCCCAGCTATTTTTGTTGAGGGACATTGCAAGAACGAGGAGAGCGGAACCTGGTATATGACTGATATCTTTGTTTTCTCTGAGGACAAGCTGCGCAATATCACCATGGACAGAGAGACTTCGGACAGCGTTGCAAAGCGCAGTTACGAGGTCTTCAGCTGTGATATCGACGGCGACGTTGCGCTGGAGGTCCCCTTTGCGGAGCAGGTATATATACAGCCTAAGGTAACGGCACAGTACTATGTTTTCGACTGGTACAGCTATGATACTTCGGGAGCGCCGACGCTCCGTCTGTCCACTTATCACAACTACAACGATGGCTGGTATCTGGTTTTGCCGACAGAGTGGCGCAACGGTTTTACCGTAAGGCGTGAGACGGATTCATCGGGTGAACGCTCTGTAGTTCTCTCCACATACAATCCTTCGACCGAGAAGGTTGCAGACATTGTAACAATTTACATGCTGACTGATGAAAACAGGTCCGACAGGGCGCAGTTGGGAGGCAGGTTTATTCTACTCAGCAGCGAGGGCACCATCTATGCTGCCGAGTTCAATGATATGCAGACTGAATTCGTTACGGAAGAGCGCAAACAGGACATGATATCAAGATTTCACCTCATTTATTCCGAATGGAACACAGGAGCAGTTTAACGCAGTATAACATATCTGAGTCGGGCTGCTGCTTTTTGAGCAACGTACATACGAAAGGGTTGGGTTTTATGAAAAAAGTTTTGGTTCTCGAAGACGAATCCAGTATTCGCAGCTTTGTCGTTATCAATCTGAAGCGCTCGGGATATGAGCCCGTAGAGGCTGAGACGGGTGCGCAGGCTCTCGAGGAGCTGAAAAAGAATCCCGATATCTGCGTTGCTCTGCTGGACGTAATGCTTCCCGATATTGACGGCTTTGAGGTCTGTCGCCGTATAAGGGCCAGCGGCTCTAAGATCGGTATAATTATGCTGACAGCAAAAAGTCAGGAGATGGACAAGGTTACGGGGCTTATGACCGGTGCGGACGACTATGTTACCAAGCCCTTTTCTCCCGCAGAACTGACTGCGCGAATCGACGCGCTCTATCGCCGCACCGGAGGCGGGGAAAACAGCGTTGAGGAGACGGGTGAACTGACCAGCGGGCCGTTTAGGCTGAATACCCGCAACCGCACGCTTGAGAAGAACGGTGCGCGCATCAGGCTTACACAGATTGAGTATTCCTTGATGAAGCTTTTTATGGAGAATCCCGGCAAGGCCCTATCCCGAGAGGATATCCTCAACGAGGTCTGGGGAAGGGATTATTTCGGCGAGCTGAAAATAGTCGATGTAAATATCAGACGTCTGCGTATAAAAATCGAGGACGATCCCACGATTCCCACCTATATAACGACCGTATGGGGATACGGCTATAAATGGGGCTTCTGAGTTTTGCCGCTTATTAATTTCGTGCGGAGGTGAGTTCATTGCATTTCAGGGGAATAAAGGCGCGCTGGACGGTAAACGGAATAACGTATATCACGCTTATCGTCGCCGTTGCAATACTCGCTTTTTCCATTGCAATGAACAATTACTACCATTCCGCCATACGTACCGGCCTTGAGAACAAGGCCCAGACAGCAGCCGAGTTTTTCACCTCATATGTGTCTAAGACCTACCTTGAGTATTACCAGAGCGCTTACCGCTATACGGAAACATTTGAGGATAAGGACACTCTTGAACTGCAGTTTATCAACAGCCGGGGCAGGGTGGAGGTATCCAGCTACGGCATTTCTGCCGGTACTTCGCCCGGTACTCCGGAGATAGAAACAGCGCTGGAAACCGGGGAGATCAGCTCGTGGTCCGGCGAGAATGAGGCTACCGGAGAGCGCATAATGTCGGTATGTGCGCCTATGCAATATGCGGACGGCAGTATCGTCGGCGTGATGCGCTATGTGACAAGTCTTAAGCTGGTGGACGAACAGGTCAAGGCTGCGATGCTGGTTGCCACTATTGTGGGGCTATTTATTATCCTTGTTGTTGTCGTTTCAAATATATACTTCATAAATACAATTGTCGTGCCGATACGCGGCCTTACCTCGCTGGCTAAGCAGATCGCAGATGGAGGTTACGGCATACAGGCAGAGAAGAAATATGACGACGAGATAGGTGAACTGACAGATGCCATAAACGAGATGTCGGTCAAGATCAGCCAGGCTGAAAAGGTGCAGACGGAGTTTATTTCATCGGTGTCACATGAGCTGCGCACTCCGCTTACTGCGATTACCGGCTGGAGCGAGACTCTTTTGTACGATCCCGAGATTAAAGAGGATTCCCGACGCGGCATACAGATCATCTCCAAGGAAGCCGCAAGGCTAACAAAGATGGTTGAGGAGCTTCTGGAATTTACAAGGATACAGGACGGACGTTTCAATTTGAGTATTGAGCAGATCAATGTAGAGGCTGAGATAGAGGATACCATATTCGCATACAGCGAGCTCTTGAAACAGGAGAACATTGAGCTGCATTATATGCGGTCGCCTGTACCCATTCCTGAGATGCCGGGAGACGCGGAGCGTCTCCGCCAGGTATTTTTGAACATTCTGGACAACGCCGCTAAATACGGAAAGGATGGCGGCGCTATTGATGTGGCCGTTGATAGGGATGGCGACTATGTTAACATCTCCATACGCGACTACGGTCCGGGTATATTGCCTGCGGAACTGCCTTTTGTCAAAAATAAGTTTTATAAGGGGAGTTCCAAGGAGCGCGGCAGCGGGATAGGTCTCGCCGTGTGCAACGAGATTGTGGAGAGACACGGCGGTGAATTGACCGTTGCCAATGCTGATGGCAAAGGCGTCATTGTTAATGTCAGACTTCCACTTAGCCGAGGACATAAATCTCAATAAGAGATAATTTACGGGGTTTTGTCTTATATAAATATTTTTTCATGGCAGGGACTGCCGAAAGGACATTTTAGCAGATGAAAAAAAAGCAAAAGAATCAGGACTTCCGCACAAGTATCGGCGGGCAGGCGCTGATAGAGGGCATACTCATGAGAGGCCCGACTAAGCAATCTGTCGCGGTTCGTACGGAGGATGGCATTGTAACTAAAGTTGAGGAACCTAAGTTTCTTGCACAGGAAAAAAAGTTTTGGGGTCTGCCTTTCATCCGTGGCCCCGTCATATTCATCGAGTCGATGATATACGGCGTAAAAGCACTAACCTATTCTGCACAGATGCTACCCGAGGAGGAACAGGAGAAGCCTTCCAAGTTTGACATATGGGTCGAAAAGAGCTTCGGTACCGAAAAAGCCGAGAAAATTCTCATCTATCTTGCGGTTGTGCTGGGTGTTGGTCTTGCTGTTGCTCTGTTTGTTCTTCTGCCCACGTTTCTGGTAGGGTTAATACCGCATATGGGCGGACGACTCATGCTGCGGAGTCTGCTGGAGGGAGTCTGCAAGCTTATAATTTTTTTCTTGTATTTATGGGGCATTTCCCGCGTTAAGGACGTTGCACGGATGTTCGGATATCACGGAGCGGAGCATAAAACGATTTTCTGCTATGAAAAGGGACTGCCGCTGACTGTTGAAAATGTGCGGCCTCAGAGCCGCTTCCACCCACGCTGCGGAACCAGTTTTCTTCTGGTGGTCGTCGTTCTCGGCGTGTTTTTAGGTTTTCTTATCAATTTTGAGAGCACGCTCGCCAGGATGGGACTGAGGCTTTTGCTTCTGCCTGTTTTGGTCAGCATAGCCTATGAGATAAACAGATGGGCAGGGCGCCATGACAATTGGTTTTCCTCGGCTATCACAGCGCCGGGCAAGGCGCTACAGAGGCTGACCACAAACGAGCCGGACGACTCAATGATAGAGTGCGCCATTGAGGCGCTGACGCTCGTTATACCCGAGGAAAAGGGCCTCGATGCATGGTAAGTGAAAGGATAGACCTCTATATGGCTGCAACGTACAACGATATATACATAAAAGCAAGAAAAATATTCCGTGACGCGGGTATTGAGGCATATAACCTTGAAGCCCGGTATCTGATAGCCGCAGCTGCGGGAAAGCGGATGGACCAGCTTGTGCGCGACATGAATCTCTATACCTCGGACGAGGTTACCGCCAGGGTGGGAGAGATGATCTCAAGACGGCTGGAGGGAGAACCGATTGCCTATATTACGGGCGAGTGGGAATTTTACGGTGTACCGATAATCGTAAACAGGGACGTGCTCATTCCGCGCGTGGACACGGAGGTCCTCGTTGAGACTGCGGTCTGCTCTCTGCGAGGCCGCAAAATGGATGCGCGCGTTATTGATCTCTGTACCGGCAGCGGCTGCGTGGGCTGCGCAATAGCTAAGGAACTGCCGGCTACGCGTGTTACTCTGGCGGATAACAGCAAACCGGCGCTCGCCGTAGCCAAGCAGAATATTCTGGCCAACAAGCTCAATCCGCGTGTCACATGCGTTGAGATAGACGCGCTTTCAAATCCGCCCCTTATGTTGGGCAGCTTTGACCTGTTGGTTTGCAACCCGCCTTATATTCCGACCGAGGACATAAAAACGCTGGACGATTCCGTCAAGAAGTATGAGCCGGTTCAGGCGCTGGACGGCGGGGAGGACGGACTTGAATTCTACCGTGCCATCCTGAAAAACTGGCGTGCCACAATAAGAAAGGGCGGTCTTATGATGTTTGAGGTGGGCATCGGTCAGGCGGACGAGGTTTGCAGCATAATGAACGCCGCAGGCCTTATAAATGTTGGAAAGATAGAGGATACTCAGGGAATAGACAGAGTTTGCTTTGGCAACCTATAAACAGTTATGAGGTGATGATATGGCAGAGAAGAAAAAGACCCCTATCACTATTGTCGGACAGGCGGAGGACAAGAAAAAGGCTCTTGAGACCGCTCTTGCACAGATTGAGAAAAACTATGGAAAGGGCGCTATAATGCGTCTGGGAGACGATATTCCCGTAAATGTAGAGGCGATATCCACAGGCTCAATCTCTCTCGATATCGCTCTGGGCATAGGCGGCGTTCCCCGCGGCCGTATCGTTGAGATATACGGACCCGAATCCTCAGGTAAGACAACTCTGGCTCTGCACATTCTGGCAAGCGCGCAGAAGGAGGGGGGAGAGGTCGCTTTTATTGACGTTGAGCACGCTCTCGAACCCGCTTATGCGAGAGCTCTTGGCGTGGATATAGACAGTCTGCTCATTTCACAGCCCGATACCGGTGAGCAGGCGCTTGAAATCACCGAGGCGCTTGTGCGTTCGGGCGCAATCGACGTTGTCGTAGTGGACAGCGTTGCGGCTCTGCTGCCGCGCAGCGAGCTGGAGGGCGAGATGGGTGATTCTAGTGTCGGCGTAGTTGCAAGGCTGATGTCCCAGGCGCTGCGCAAGCTGGCCGGTACGGTTTCCAAGACCGGCTGCATCGTGGTTTTTATCAACCAGCTGCGTGAAAAAATCGGGGTCATGTACGGCAACCCGGAGACTACGCCGGGCGGCCGCGCTCTCAAGTATTTTTCCAGCGTACGTATCGATGTGCGCCGTATTGAGACGCTGAAAAACAGCGGAGAGATGATAGGAAACAGGACAAAGGCAAAGATTGTCAAAAACAAGGTGGCTCCTCCGTTTAAGGAGGCGGAGTTTGACATTATATACGGTGAGGGCATATCCAAGATAGGCGAGATCGTTGATCTGGGCGTGAAACTGGAGATTATTGAAAAGGGCGGGTCCTGGTATACGCTGGGAGACCAGCGATTTCAGGGGCGCGACGCGCTTAAGGAATATCTGAAGGCAAATGCGGAGGTCTGCGATGAGGTTGAGGAGAAGATCCGCGCAAATTCAGTAAAGCTGCTGTCCCCACAGGCTCAAGCCGCGGCGAAGGCCGCCGGCAGGCCTATAGACGTATCGGCCGACGATTTCGAAGGATAATATGAAGATCAC
>JAAYCC010000140.1 GCA_012729875.1 Clostridiales bacterium
CTATGGTAATATACCTTAAATCCCACCCGCGGAGGCGCAAAATGTTCGAAGTATACGACGGCAGGCCCCGGGATCTTCAGGGCCGCCCGGAGCCGGAGATACGCTCATACAACCTGCTGGACAGCCTTGACATAAAATATATGCGCACGGAGCACCCTCCGGCCGACAGCATGGATGTCTGCACACGCCGTGCCGCCGTTCTGAACACTCGCATCTGCAAGAACCTCTTTCTGTGCAACCACCAGGAGACCGCATTCTACCTTCTGCTCATGCCAGCGGACAAGCAGTTCAAAACCTCGGTTGTCTCCCGTCAGCTCGGCACCTCGCGCCTGCACTTTGCCGACGAGAGGCACATGGTGCAATATCTGGGGCTGTACCCCGGCAGCGTCAGCATAATGGGGCTTATGTACGACACGGAAAAGCATGTCCGTCTACTCATAGACAAGGAGCTCACAGATCAGGACGAGTTTGCCTGCCATCCCTGCATAAACACCGTAAGTCTTAAGTTCAAGACCTCGGAGCTGTTCGAAAAAGTAATTCCGGCCCTCAAGCATGAGCCGTTTTTTGTGACCCTGTAGTCAGGGAATATTCTAAACTTTTTTTACAATTCCGCAGTTAAATTCCAGAGTACATCTTGACGGTTTACATAAAATACTATATAATATGTGCGCCATAATGTTACTTATATAGTATAAAACACCTTATAAGAGAGAGGGATAACGATGAGCAGAAAGCAATTTCTCACGGAATTGAGTCAATATCTCACATTTGTCAGTCCCGAACAGAGAGACGAAATACTGGCCTACTATGATGCAATGCTGGATCACGCCGGCCAGGACGGCGAGTCCAAGCTCCTTCAGGAGATCGGAACACCCATGACAGTCGCTATAATGCTTAAGCGCCGTCTGGAGGCAAACGAGCCGCTTCTCCCAGAGATATCGGAAAAAATTGATACCCCTTATTTTGTCAAATTCAGGCGCCGCGACCTGAGAGAAGTCGGCAGCGACCACGGAGACGAGGAGGGGCAAGAACATACGCCGGATGACGCGCCGGATGATGCCTCTGAAGACGAAGACGACTCCCACGCTGAAGAATCGCCTCAGCCTGAAACGGTTTCCGAGACAGAGGACGCCCTCCAGTCTGAAGAAGCTTTTGAGGCAGAGAAAACAGAAGAATCCGAAGCTGCACCCGTTTCCGGGGAAGACCCGGAACCCGCGGAAAGCACAGCCGCCGTCTCAGAAGAAGGCGCCTCAGCCGAAGCCGCCAAGTCCCAATCCAAGCCCCCCGTTACCTTTGGCCGGGTCATGACTGCGGCAGGCATAGTTGTCTTAAGCCTTGTCATCGTCGCATTCTTTTCAATTATAGCCGCAATAGGCGGTATAGTATTCGCATCCGCCGTGGATATCATTATTTCAGGCTTTGATTCCACCATCTACCTGTCAGATAAGCTGATGATTTTTGGCAGCGGTTCTCTCATAATGGCCTTAGGTATTTTGCTGACATGGCTCGCGATATGGGCCGCCATCAGGCTAATAGTCAGCATGGTCCGCGGCTTTAACAGGACTGCTTCCCCCGAAAAAAA
>JAAYCC010000141.1 GCA_012729875.1 Clostridiales bacterium
ATACCTCCTGAGTAGAATTCAAAACTATTATACACGGTATATTACGAAAATATTAAATAATTTTGCGATAAGATATTATATTGATTTTATGCGCAGAATTGGTATAATAGTGTTGTATCAGCAAAACAAGTCTAAAGGAGGTTTATATAATGGCAGAACTAAAGGGCAGCAAAACATATGAAAACCTGCTGACCGCTCTTGCAGGAGAATCCATGGCACGCAACAAGTACGATTGGTTTGCCAGCCGCGCCAAGAAGGACGGGTATGAACAGATAGCGGCAATCTTTTCAGAGACCGCAAATAACGAAAAAGAACACGCTAAGCTCTGGTATAAATATCTGAACGGCGGCAGCGTTTCGGACACTACCACTAACCTCAATCTCGCCGCCGACGGGGAGAACGACGAGTGGACCAATATGTACAAAGAATTTGCGGAAGTCGCCCGTCAGGAGGGATTTACCGAGATCGCGGAAAAAATGGAGGGCGTCGCAAGAATTGAGGCGGAGCATGAAGCCCGTTACCGCAAGCTAATCGACAACCTGGAAAAGGGACTCGTGTTCACACGAGAAGGCCAGAGAGTGTGGATGTGCCGGAACTGCGGACATCTTCATATCGGCAGCGAGGCACCCGAGAAGTGCCCAGTCTGCGATCACCCCAAGGCATATTTTGAGATTAAGAATGAAAATTATTGAGCCAATAAACGATTTATTGTCAATATAAGTTCTCTCCTGATACAGAGACAGGAATAAACAATTGAACGTAAAAGGCAGAGCCGGAAATAAATCCGGTTCTGCCTTTTTACAGAGACTATATAAAATGTCAATCCAAGAGCTCAATACTGTAGGCGCTTCTTAAGTCGCCGTCTGCCTCCGACGGATAGATTTTCACCCTGTCGCCCTCCTCAAGTACGGCCGCGAGCTCACTGTCTGCAACGGAGATAACGTAGTAAAACGTATCGTTGCCAAGCCTTATAAACGCATGCGTATTGCCGTCGATTACAGCGGTTTTTATGGCGGCGATGGTTCCTGTTTGAGCTTCGCCCCTATATTTCTCGGAGTCTGAGAGGTTACTTCCCTCAAGCAGCGTTATATAGTTTCTCTCACATTCGGCAACACTTGTTCCCGAGGCCACAAGCTGATACTGCTGGACATTTACCATGGCGTACATTTTGACCAGACCCGCAGAGTCCTTCAGCGCCATGAAATATGTGGGCTGGTTCGAGATGTTTAGCAAAAGCGGGAATGTAGCTTCATAGTCCATGTATTGGACGATACCTTCGGCGCTTTCCATAGCAGCATACTCATATGCGCCCGCGCAAGGGTAGTATTTTGTCTCCTTTGTGCGCTGGTTTGTGAGGATAAAGCCTATGTTGGAGCCGTCGCTGGCAACGCTAGTGACGCCGGTATATACATATACGTCGTCGTCAATGGCGATATAATTGTAGCCGTCAGTGGTTACGGTAACGCCCTTCTGTCCTATTAGGGAGTTGAGCCAGCCCTTCTGATAGGCTCCATAGTAGTCGTATTGCTCAATAATAAGCTCGGCGGAATACACCCTGTCCACCCAACTCGGTATTTCCTCATAATAGGTGCACTCGCCGGAAATCGCATTCATGAGTACAGCGCCGGAGACATCTGTTCCACCGAAGAGACCTATTCTCTTTACAATTCGCGGACATACCCAGTATGGCGTTCCCTTATCATCTATTTCAAAGTTGGGCTTGCCGAATATATAGCTGGGAAAGCGGAAACGCAGGTGACGCTGTACATTTCGGAAGAAAAACTCCGTTGTGGTGTACTTCATGCCCTCCTCAAGACGTACGGCGTCGGCCTCCTGAGTTACCATATCAATAATGATGTAGGCGGGCAGGCCCGATGAGCGGTTGGAAATCCACTTGAAAAAATCTCCGTATCTGAGCGGAGTAACGCGAACGGGGATGCCGTTTACATTTATCTGTGTATAGTCGTCCGAGACCTCAAACTGGGAGACCATGTCTGAAAGCTCGCCCATCTTTTTGTCCCCAAGCTTGCGGGCGCTGTCTGCGTCCAGCATGGGAATCTGGTCATAGGATATTTCCACAACATCGTCGGTAAAATCACCGGACTCAACCGAGAGAAGGTCACAGTATGAACGCGCACGTATTATAGGAGACGAGATGAGACTGCCGATGATATAGATTACTGCGAGCGCTATGCAGAGAAAAAGAGGAATCGTGCAGTGCGTCTTGACACTGATCCAAAATTCCTTTCCGCTGGCTGCTTTGAAAAGCCCCTGTGTCAGTATTGACAGGAAGCAGTAGATGACGGCGATCAGCAGGATGAAAGTATAGAACTTTGGATCCTTTAAGCTGAACGCCGGTAGAGTAAAATAGAAGTAAAAGAAAGCAAATATGGCAGTGATCAGGAGATTGATCAGAGTTCTCTTGACAACTTTTCCACCACTATTATTATTGTTATTCATATAACCCTCCACTTTTTTTCTTGTCAGTATTATACACTAAAAATTACAATATTACAATATATCTAAAGCTTCTCGGAATTTTGACATGTGTTCCCCTGTCATCATAAATATTACAAAGTATTATAATACACAATACCTGCGGGCGGCGTTACAATATTTCGTTTTGCCTGGGACAGTGGGCATAAATTCCCTATTACCTCATCAAAATATAAAAATAAAAGGACTTGAGTACTGAGAGCACAAGTCCTTTTGCTGTATTGCTTTTTGGCGGAGAAGGAGGGATTCGAACCCTCGAACGGCTTTTGACCGTTACACGATTTCCAATCGTGCGCGCTCGACCAGGCTACGCGACTTCTCCACGTTTTTGTTCGACAATACATTGTTTATTTTGCTGCCTCTCGGGACAGCTTGTTTATTATAGCGTTGATTTTTACCGTTGTCAAGATGTTATTATATAAACTAAGATAAGAAAAATACGGAGTGTTGTCTAAAACAGCCGCACCGGACGGGCGCGGCTGTTTTAGTA
>JAAYCC010000142.1 GCA_012729875.1 Clostridiales bacterium
AGGAGTGACAGGTCTGAACGCACGTGTTGCGTCGGCATCCTCGGCAGAGGTTTGATTTGGGGCCGTCTTCCACACATGAGTATTAAAAAAATCTTCGCCGCCGTCGTTTCCCGGTTCTACAGTATATTGAGCTGACTGTTCCCGGGCAGCTGACTGTTCCCGAGCAGCTGGCTGTTCTGCGTCCTCGGGGACTATGTAGTATACGGCGCCGCACACCGGGCACTCGCCCAAACTTGCGTCTATAACCGCACCGCATTTTTTGCAGATAATGGTTTGCATATATTTGCCTCCCAGTTCACGCAAGGATTATTTGTGTTATTTTATCACAGACATACAACAAATTCAAATTTACTTTTTTCCATATCATGATACAATTATCAGAGAAAGAATTAAGGAGGTGCCTAATGAAGATTGCACTTATAACCGGAGCTTCGAGAGGTATCGGCGAGGCCATTGCCAGAGCACTCGCGCGCGATGGCTTCAGGGTAGTGATAAACTGCTCCCGCAGCGGAGAAAGAGCCGGCGAGCTCGCCGAGGAGCTGGGCGGTATCGCCTTTACAGCGGACGTCTCCGACATGGATCAGGTCAGGCAGATGTATGACGAAATCGGCGGTGTGGATGTTCTCGTCTGCAATGCGGGCATCTCCGAATACGGAATGTTCTCGGACACAACGCCCGAAGCCTGGCGGCGCGTATTCGCCGTAAATACAGACGGCGCTTACAATTGTATTCAGTGCGCCCTCCCCGATATGATTCATAAGAAATCCGGAGTTATCCTGACCCTGTCCTCGGTATGGGGCTTACACGGCGCGTCCTGCGAGGCTGCGTATTCTTCCTCAAAGGCGGCAATCATCGGCCTTACAAGAGCTCTCGCAAAGGAACTGGGTCCCTCGGGCATACGGGTAAACTGTATAGCCCCCGGCGTTATCGAGACAGACATGATGGCAGGGTTTTCGGCAGAAGACAAGGCAGAGCTTACAGACAAAACCCCCCTCTGTCGTCTGGGAAAGCCTGTGGACGTGGCGGAGCTGGCGGCTTTCCTCGTATCCGATAAGGCCGATTTCATAACAGGCCAGGTCATCGGAGTCGACGGCGGCTTCGGACTGTGATATGTTAACATAATAATAAAGAGCGGTTTTGCCGCTCTTTATTATTTCTATTGAGTTTTCTCATTAAACAGTCTACCAACTGCGTTTACATAATTCGGTAAAGCCCCCTCAAAATCCACACCAAGTTTACGCGGCGTTCCTCGTCTCACAGTACGGTCAATGCTGTCGCCTACAAGTGACAGAGCCGTACCTATGGCGTCAGAAAGACCGGCACCGCGAATTGTCAGCGCAGCAAACGCGGAAGCAAAAAGGTCTCCCGTGCCGTAGAAAACGCCCGGAGACACAGGTCTCTCAGCAACATATCTCTCTCCGGTGCGTGTGTTAAGCGCTGCGACGCCCACCATGCCGCTTTTGCTTCTTATGCTGGTTATAGCTATGATCCCACTGCAGTACTTTTCCAGCCCGCGAAAAAGTCTGTCTATGTATTCGTCGTCGTGCGGACCCTCAAAATACTCATTATCTGTGAGCAGCGCCGCCTCGGTAACATTGGGAGTGATGATATCCGCACGGGCGCACAGTCTTCGGAAAGCGAGACACATCTCTCTCCCGTGGTTACAGTAGTATTCGCCGTTGTCCGCCATTACCGGATCGACAATTATTTTTGTCCTCTCATCGGCTAGGATGTCTATGACGCTCTCGAGCATCCTACCCTGCTCCGCCGAGGCGAGGTATCCGGAGTATATGCCGTCAAAAACAATGCCCTCGCGTTTCCAGTGTCCGGCTATAGGCAGCAGCTCGTCGGATAGGTCGCGGAACGTGTAGCCGGTAAAGCCGCCCGTATGTGTGCTGAGGAGAGCCGTGGGTATACAGGAGCACTCTACACCGCTGGCTGATATCACAGGCAGCGCTACGGTAAGCGAGCATTTCCCGAGTCCCGATATGTCGTGTATTGCCGCAATTCTTTTAAGCTCTTTCATACTATCTCCCGTCAATTATCCCTCTGTGCAAACATCTGCGCAAGCCTTATAAGAAACACTGTTATACGCTCCATCGACTGCACGGAGCAGTATTCATAACAACCGTGGAAGTTGTGTCCTCCCGCGCAGAGATTTGGACAGGGCAGGCCCATATATGAAAGGCGCGCACCGTCGGTACC
>JAAYCC010000143.1 GCA_012729875.1 Clostridiales bacterium
CCAGTCTTGTAAACCGACAAATAATGTGTTAATATCTGCCTGTCAAACAAAAATTTCGCCTAGAGGGCACAAGATATGTACCCTCTAGGAGTTTTCTGCGTATGCGTGTGGGCAGTGCAGGGGAAAATACTTTGACAGTCATAGTTTCCCGCTGCTTAGAGCTTCGACGGGAATATCGCACATTGCTCAGATACCATTATGCAGGTAAAATTGACGACACTATTAAAACAACCAATTCAGAGAAAGAGGTAACAAAATGAAAAAAGTCAAAAACTATCTGTCTGTCTTCTTGGCAGTCGCAATGCTTGCAACTCTTCTTGCGGGTCTCGCGGGCTGCCAGAAGTCCAAAGAAGCCGCATCGCCTTCTCCGGAGGAAAAAGGCGCCGCAGGCGCGGCAATCTCTGTAACCGATTCAAGAGGCAAGACAATTGAGCTCGATAAACCCGCCGAAAAGATTGTATGTCTTCTGAACAGCGGCTTGAACGATCTTCTTATGCTTGGCACAGGCGACACTGTTGTAGGTATTGACGAATGGACCTATACAAACGAGATCACTTACAAAATCCTGTCCAAACTCGACGACAGAATCGCGAACAAGGAGATACCCGCCGTTGACTCGAACATGGAAAAGATCATCAGTCTCGAACCTGATGTCGTTATCATCTGGGCTAACGACACAGAAAAAATTGAAACGCTTGAAAACGCCGGCATAAAAGTCGTCGGCATACAGGTCAACGACTTTGACGACGTATATACGAAACTGAGAACAATCGCAAAGCTAGTCGGCAAAGAGGACAGAGCGGAAGAGATTATCGATTATACGGGGAATACCCTGAAATCAATAAGCGATAAGACTTCAACTCTAAGTGATGACGATAAAAAAACCGGTATTTTTGTCTGGGGTCCCAGCAAGCTGGACCTGGCAGGAAATACGAGCACCGGACACAGTATGCTTGAGCTCTGCGGTGTTACGGACTGCGCCTCCGATATCGCAGAAGAGCATTTTGTAGCCAAAATGGAGGACGTAATCCAGTGGAACCCAGACGCGATTCTCATGTGGAACATTTCGGATCTGAACCCAGAGGATTACCTCGGCGACTCTCAGTGGGCTGACGTCACCGCAATCAAGAACAAGGACGTCTATGAAATACCCGACGACATGACCTTCTACTGTGATATGTGGACAGTAAAATATATCTATGCCGCACAGTATTTTGCCAAATCTGCGTATCCGAATCTCTTTACCGACGTCGATATGGATTCGTTTAGAGACAGCATGATGACAGAACTGTACGGCAAGACCGTAGACTAAAGTACAAATAGGCAGGGATATGTGGGAATGAAATACCAAAATACGGCAAAATACAAAAAAACAATAGAGATAATAATGTATTTCATTCCCATCCCCGTCTTTCTCATTGCTCTTAGCATAGGCCCCTACGAACTGAGCATCCCGCAGGTAATAGACATTATTTTTTATAAAATCTCAGGTAATACAATATTTGGCTCTGTACTGGCCTCATCGGCAATAACCGCTTTCGCCGACATCCGTCTCCCACGCGTGATACTCTCCATGCTTGTGGGTGCGGCGCTCTCCGTTTCAGGCGCGTCGTTTCAGTCGGTTATGAAAAACCCCCTTGTCGAGCCATATACGCTGGGGGTTTCGTCCGGCGCCGCTTTCGGGGCTGCCCTCAGTATGGCGTTTTCTTTTCTGACGGTACAGGTCAGCGCGTTTCTTTTTGCAATGCTGAGTATAGTTATTTGTTACAGCATTGCCCAACAAAAGGGCGAGGCCTCTGTAATCTCGCTCATTCTGGCCGGAATTATTATCTCCTCAATATTCACTGCCGCGCTGTCGGCTATTCAGCTTTTTGTGGACCCGCTGAAGCTCCAAGGCCTTATATTCTGGACGATGGGGGCGTTTTATACTACGACATGGAGCAAGGTTCTTGGCTCGATCGGCTTTATGGCTGTCGGTTTTACTTTGATTTTTATCTTCCGATGGAAGCTTAACATATTGTCCCTGGGTGATCAGGAGGCAAAAATGCTCGGAGTGCATCCGGCTATATACAAGGGGATTATTATTTTCGCTGCGACGCTGCTGGCTTCATCGTCGGTTGCAGTAACGGGAATAATAAGTCTCGTCGGCCTGATGATCCCGCACATATGTCGTATGCTGTTCGGTCCGGACAACAGGAGACTTATCCCCCTCTCAATGGCTTTCGGCGCGTCCTACCTTACGATAGTCGACACTTTCGCGAGAAATATGTTTACATTTGAGATCCCGGTCGGTATTTTCACCACTATTCTCGGGGCGCCGTTTTTTATTATCCTTTTGAGAAAAGTGAGGAATGCGGGATGGAACTGATAGAATACAGAAATGTTTGTTTACAATATGAAAAGGGCAGGCCTGTTATTAACAATGTGAGCTTTGCGCTTGAAGAGGGCTCCATAACCGCCTTTTTGGGCCCAAACGGGAGCGGCAAAACGACTCTGATGTCCGCTCTCAACCGTCTGATAACTCCGTTTGAAGGGGACGTTTTCATCGACGGCAAAAATGTCAAATCCATACCCCTAAAAAAGCTGGCGACGATGATAGCGTGTGTTCCACAGTTCTCATCGCCGAGTTTTGCATATTCAGTCTACAATATGATACTTTGGGGACGGGCGCCCTACATCTCGTATATGCCAAAGCCCAGAGATTATCAGATTGTGGACGAGACTATTGAGAGGTTCCAGATAGCGCATTTGAAAGATAAGCCTTTCAGCAGTATTTCAGGCGGCGAAAAACAGATGGTTCTCATTGCCCGCGCTATCGCTCAGAAAACGCCTATTGTCCTTATGGATGAACCGACCACATATCTGGATATAAAAAATCAAATCAAAATCCTCAATGTCATCAGGGATATCAACAAATCGGACGGCGCCACGTTCGCAATCACCCTACACGACCCTAACCATGCCCTTTATCTTGCCGACAACATCGTTATGGTTAACGGCGGAGGAGCGGTAAAGGGAAAAACGGACGAGCTCATGACCGAGAACAACATTGAGAAGCTGTATAATGTCAAATCTTCATTTATGCCGCTCTACGATATGCGCTATATGACTGTCGATTACCGAAATTGATATTAGCCTTGCTCATAAGAGCGAGGCTATTTTCATATATTCGGCAAAAGCTTTGCAGACCTTTTATGAAATATATTTGCAAAATTTATCCCCCGTGGTGGCTTGTACAGTTGTATAGGCTAAGGTTACAATATATAAATGTCGGATAGTTTCCTCAATTTTTGTTTCGTTTTTTTTCTTTTCTCTCAGATATAGAAATGTTTTGAACAGGAAGCTCTCACATTCCTATTAACCATTCTTGACAACTCAGATTAATAGCATCGCTGACTATAACGAAATGGAAAGGCAAACAACCCCGCACAGGGGTTGTTTGCCTTTATTAATATGTTA
>JAAYCC010000144.1 GCA_012729875.1 Clostridiales bacterium
CCGGAAGTCCCAAAACCTCAGGGGACTTGAATATACTCATTGTGTCCTTGTCGTCCAGCGGTATAGCTCTGGCGTTCTCGCCTGTCAGATCCTCCAGCATTTTTATCATGGTCGGATCGTCGTGCCCCAGCTCGTCCAGCTTCAGGAGGTTCGACTCCATGCAGTGATACTCGAAATGGGTTGTAATGATGCCGCTTTGGGGGTCATCTGCGGGGTGCTGCACAGGGCAGAAGTCCGTGACGTCCATGTCCTGCGGTATGATGACCAGTCCGCCGGGGTGCTGTCCCGTAGTGCGCTTTACGCCGACGCAGCCGAGAGCAAGACGGTTTTCCTCCGCCTTGGTGACAATCTTTCCGTGCTCGGCGAGATAGTGCTTGACATAGCCGTAGGCGGTCTTGTCCGCCAGAGTGCCGACCGTACCCGCCTTGAAAACATGGTCCCTGCCGAACAGCTCCTCTGTGTACTTGTGTGCTCTCGCCTGATATTCGCCGGAGAAATTGAGGTCAATATCGGGGACCTTGTCGCCGCCGAAGCCCAAAAAGGTCTCGAAAGGAATGTCAAAGCCGTCCTTGGCGAGCTTTTCGCCGCAGACCGGACAGTCTCTATCGGGCATATCCGCGCCGCAGCCGAAATCCCCGCCGCTCTCAAAGTCCGAAAACTTGCACTTGGGACAGCGGTAGTGCGGCGGCAGGGCGTTGACCTCCGTAATGCCGGACATGTAGGCGACTATGGAAGAACCGACACTGCCTCTGGAGCCGACCAGGTATCCCGCCTCCAGCGACTTCGACACCAGCTTCTGCGCGGACATATAAATAACGTCGTAGTTGCGGTTCAAAATATCGCCCAGCTCGGTCTCGACGCGGCTTTTAACGATATCCGGCGGGTTTTCTCCGTATAGCTCGTGCATACGGCCGTAGACGAGCTTCTGCAGATCCTCTGCCGAGTTTTCTATCTTAGGGGCATAAAGGTCGTCCGGCAGGAGCTTTATCTTCTCGCACATATCCGCAATCGCCACGGGGTTACTAACGACTACCTCGCGGCACTTTTCCTCTCCGAGATAGCTGAATTCCTCGAGCATCTCGTCGGTGGTCCTGAAGTACAGCGGCAGGGGCCTGTCCGCGTCTGAGAACTTTCGCTCTGCCAGCAGGATATGGCGGTATATCTCATCCTCGGGGTCAAGAAAATGCACATCTCCGGTCGCACAGACCGGTTTACCGAGCTTTTCGCCCAGCTCCACTATGCGGCGGTTGAAGTCCCGCAGGTCCTCCTCGGTCTTTGCGGTCCCGTTATCCAGCATGAAGCTGTTGTTGCACACGGGCTGTATCTCAAGATAGTCGTAAAGAGAGCACAGCCTTTTGAGCTCAGCGTCGCTCTTGTAGCGCGAAACCGCGTCGAAAACCTCGCCCGCTTCGCAGGCGGAGCCGATTATAAGTCCCTCGCGGTACTGCAGAAGCAGGCTCTTTGGGATTATCGGGTTCTTCTTAAAGTGCTCCAGGTGCGACTTTGAGATCAGCTCATAGAGGTTTTTTAGTCCCGTCCTGTTCTTCACCAGAAGGATGATATGCTTTGCACGCATACCGTGATGGCGGGCGTTCCGCTCTCTGCGGGTAAACTCCTCCAGCTCGGCCTGCCGTGTTATCCCCCGCTCCTCGAGCATAGACACGAGCCGCGCCATAATCTTGCCGCAGGTGACTGCGTCGTCGGAGGCCCGGTGATGGTTGAATTCCGGAAGTCCGAGCCGCGCTGCAACAAGGTCGAGCTTAAAGCGCCTCATATCCGGCAGCAGGCTCTGGGACAGGGTCAGCGTGTCTATATAGGGGGGAGAAAACTCAACTCCGCTTCGCCTTGCCGCGGCGGTCATGAAGCCCATGTCAAACTCGGCATTGTGTGCCACCAGAGGTCTGTCGCCGATAAATTTAATAAAATCGCTCAGGACAGTTCCCTCGTCGGGAGCGTCGAAAACATCGCGGTCGGTTATGCCGGTCAGCTCCGTGATCTCACGCGGTATAGGTCTCTCCGGATTGACGAAGGTCTGAAAGCGCTCCGTTACCTCGCCGTTTTTGAAAATTGCCGCGCCCAGCTCGGTTATACGGTCGCTGCCCGCGGAAAGCCCTGTGGTCTCGACGTCGAAGGCGACGAACTCGTCGGAGAGAAGTCCTTCCGTCCTGCCGTAGATGCAGAGCTTGTCGTCAACATCATTTATGTAATAGCCCTCTACACCGTAGATGATCTTTATGCCTGCCTTGTCGCCCGCCTTCCACGCCTCCGGAAAGGCCTGCGCAACGCCGTGGTCTGTGATCGCAACAGCTGGATGTCCCCATTCGGCGGCGCGTTTCACGGCGGCAGTCGGGTCTGTCAGAGCATCCAGCGCGGAGTAGCGTGTATGCAGGTGCAGCTCGACACGTTTGCCCTCCGCCGTATCCTGCCTTTCCGGCTTCCTGCCCCGCACCACACTGCGCGGCTCCATGGCGATGTCCTCGTCATATCGGTTGTAGGCCACGTTTCCCGCAACGGCCACGTACATTCCGGGCTTCAGCTCTTTCAGCCTGCCTATATCGTCCTCCGGCCTGAAAAACTTTGAAACCCGTATGGAACCGGTATAGTCCGTGATCTCTGCGCAGAAGACCCAGCCCGCGCGCTTGGACGCGTCGTGGCTTGTCACAGAAAATATCTCTCCCTGTATAACGGCGCTGCCCGACTCTGCGGTCAGCGTCTCCATCGGCACCGCAGTGCCGCGTATAGCCTTTCCGAAAAGCACCTCGCCCTCGACAGGCGCACGCTTTTTGCCAGTATTTTCCTGTTTTTGACCTCTTGGACTCTCTTTTTTCATCTGCTGCCTGATCGCGACGCTCTGAAGACCATATTCTGAGGCTATCCGGCCCTCAATGGTGTGCAGCTCGACGCCTGCGGCAGTCCGCGCGAATGCGGCTTCAATGGTCATAGACATTTTTTCACGGCTGACCGTGGCTCCGATGACCGTCGCCTTATCCAGTCCGCCGCACATATCGGTAAACTCCTCGCAAAAGGGGAACATTGTCAAAAAGGGGGTTGTTATCTTGTCGCTCATTTAGGGGTTATGCTCCTTTAAATCTTTCTCAATAATATCCACAAGCGCCTCCACCATATTCTCTTCGGGTACCTTGCACACCGGCTCGCCTTTTTTGAAGATCAAAGCCTCTCCGACGCCTCCCGCCAAACCGTAGTCCGCATGGGACGCCTCTCCCGGTCCGTTTACTATACAGCCCATAACCGCAACGGTTATGGGTGCTTTGATGGCTGAAAGCCTATCCTCCACTCTGTTCGCCGTGGCCACAAGGTCAATGCCCGTACGCCCGCAGGTGGGACAGGATATGATGTTTACGCAGTCCTTTCTGAGGCCCACGGCGCGCAGTATCGCAATTCCGGCTCTGACCTCCTGGGCGGGGTCGGCAGTCAGAGACACACGAATGGTGTCTCCTATGCCGTCCAGAAGAAGCGCTCCGATGCCGG
>JAAYCC010000145.1 GCA_012729875.1 Clostridiales bacterium
AGGTGGGAGATCAGGCAGTTGTCCTTGAGACTTAAGGGATAGTCGTCCTTCCTTCCGCCGAGGCTGTATTCCATGCGGCAGGGCTGGGCACAGGCGCCGCGGTTTCCGCTGCGTCTGCCGATAAGAGAGCTCATATAGCACTGCCCGGAATGGCAGAAGCAAAAAGCGCCATGGACAAAGACCTCCAGCTCTATGGGGGACTTTGACGCTATATAGCGTATCTGCTCCATGCTGAGCTCCCGCGCCAGAACCACGCGCTTTATGCCCATTTCCGCGGCGGCCTCCACTCCCGCGAGGTTGTGTATGCTCATCTGCGTACTGGCATGTATCGGCATCTCAGGAACGATGCAGCGCAGCACTCTCAGAAGCCCAAGGTCCTGGACCAGTACGGCGTCCGCGCCGACCTCTGCGGCCCGGCATGCGAAGTCCGCCGCCTGTGCAACCTCTCTGTCGTTTACAAGTGTGTTGAGCGTGACATAGACCTTGCACCCCCGTATACGGCAATAACGGACTGCGGCCTCGAATTCCTCGTCCGTAAAGTTTTTTGCTCCGCGGCGGGCATTGAAGCCGCCGAAGCCCATATATATTGCGTCCGCGCCGTTCTGGACGGCGGCAACGACCGCCTCCGGAGAACCCGCGGGTGATAACAGTTCCAACATTGTCTGTACCTTTCGGTCAAAGGGTTAAATGAGGGTAGGGGGTTCCTGTTCCTCGGTAGCCGCTTTTTTTCTTGAGGATGATTTTTTCTTCTGCTGCTCCTTATGATAGCGGTCGGCAATATCGAGCGCCGCCATGGTGGCGCAGTCCAAGGAAGAGGCGTTTGTATCACGCTTTATCTCAAGTATCTTAACAGTGACAAAATTGGCAAGCTGCTTCAGGTATTCGGGATCCTCGTCCGTTCTCAGCGTGTAGCTGTTGCCGGCAATATCTACCGTTACATTGTTTATCATTGCTTCTTCGCCCCTCTTTCGTATTTAGTGTCGGGTAGTATAACATGTCGTCTTAAGTGGCATCCGCCGCCGTAAAATTCCCCGGCAGCGAACATTTTTTTGCCGAATACATACTACTACAAATATTATTATAGCACAAAGACCCGTCTTGCTACAAGTCAAATTTAATGCTATAATATCTGGTACGCGATTTGCAGCCGCGGACACACAAAGGAAGCATGGCAGAGGTGCAAATGATGGACAAAAACTACAAACTCAGCGGTGGATGCAATCTTGCCGTCCCCCTAGACCATGCGGACAAGCTGGTATCTTTGGGCGACGGTGCAGGCGCCCTGCTCTATCTCTATGCCCTGCGTCAAAACGGCTCGTTTAACGCGGAGGGCGCGGCGAGGGCTTTGGGCGTCACTGCGGCGGAAATCGCCCGCGCGGCCGGGCTGCTCAGCCGTGAGGGGCTGCTCGATACAGACGAGAAGCTCTCCGCCCCGCTGCCCGCCGAGGAGCTTCCCCAGTATACCGCGAACGAAGTCGTCTCCTCTGCACAGCGTGAGGGAGAATTCCAGATAATCATCGACGAGACACAGCACATTCTGGGAAAAGTTTTAACCGGAGCAGACATAAATACACTCTTCGGCCTCTATGACCACCTGAAGCTTCCGGCGGAGGTCATAATCCTGCTTATCAACTATTGCGTGAGCCTGACCCGCGAAAACCTCGGCCCCGGCAAGCTGCCCTCCATGCGCACGATAGAAAAAGAGGGCTACGCCTGGTTCAACAACGAGATTCTGACCCTTGACCGCGCGGAGGAATACCTCCGAAAAAAGCGCGAATACAGATGCCGTGAATCCCAGATAAAGCGGATTCTGCAGATAAGGGACAGGGGGCTCAGCACCTCGGAGAAAAAATATATCTCCTCCTGGCTTGACATGGGCTTCGGCCTTGAAGCCATTGAGGAGGCATATGACCGCACGGTGGTAAAAACCGGCAAGCTCCAGTGGAAATACATGAACTCCATCCTCTCAAGCTGGCACGAAAAGGGTCTGCACACCAGTGATGAGATTGAAAAAGGCGACAACAGACCGGGGGAGCCGCTCTCCGCCTATTCTGCCCCAAAAGAAGGCTCCAGAACCGAAACCGACAGGATACGTGAAATGATGGACAGATTATAGGAGTCTCATATGACATTCGACGGAAAGATTCTTGCCCGCGCAAGGGCACAGATAGATGAAAGACGCCATATCAACGAAAGCGAGCGGGCCCGTCGGGAGAAGTACGTGTATGAGCGTATACCCAAACTGCGGGAGATCGACTCCGAGCTCGCCAGGCTTATGGCTGACGTGGCCGTAAAATCCCTCAGTGGCGGAATCGGCCTGAGCGAAGCCATGTCGTCCGCTCGTACAAAAGCTGAGGCGCTTGCCGAAAAGCGAGCGGAGCTTATGAGACAGTCCGGTCTACCGGAGGACTACACAGACGGTATATACGACTGTCCGCTCTGCCGCGATACGGGCTATATCCTCGGAAAGCCCTGTTCCTGCCTCCTTGCGGCATATAAGTCCGAGGCCGTGCGCGAGCTCAGCTCCATGCTGGATCTGGGGGGGCAGTGCTTTGACCGCTTCGATCTTAGCCTGTATGACGACAAGCGTGGGAAAAACGGCGATTCCCCCCGCAGCATCATGTCAGCCACCTACGACTTCTGCAGAAAATATGCCTTCGAATTCAAGAGCAGTTCCCCAAATCTGCTCTTCCGCGGCGGCACGGGTCTCGGGAAGACCTTTCTCTCAGCCTGCATAGCCAAGGTGGTCTCCGAGAAGGGCTTCTCTGTAGTCTACGACTCGACCGTCTCAGTGCTGGAGGCCTTTGAAATTCAAAAGTTCTGCCGGGGCGATGGCTCAGACGACTCCGCGTCCCGCGTGCGCCGCTATCTCAATTGCGACCTGCTCATTCTGGACGACCTAGGCACAGAGATGACGACGGGCTTTACCCAGAGCGCCCTGTACACGCTAATAAACACGAGACTGATGAGCGGAGGCAAAACGGTTATCAGCACCAACCTCACCGGGGACGAGCTGCACGCGCGCTATACCGACGCCATCGTCTCGCGCATTGAGGGCGAATATGTCCTCCTCTGCTTTGCAGGCAGGGATATTCGCGCAATAAAGCGTGAGCGGGGGCTTATCTGATAATAAAGCAGCTCAGGGGCGGACCTCCGTCCCTTTTTGTTCTCTGCGGCAGAACACACATGGGCCGGCACAGATCAGAGTAGCCCGCCGCTTTAAAACAGCGCCCGGTCTGTGAATGTTATTGACATTTGTATTAATTTTTAATAGAATATATTGGCTTATTATTTAAAAAAGGGCAGGTTTTCATTATGGCAAACGACAAAAAGCAGGTCGAACAGATAACCGACATGGAGGTCGATTTCACCAAGTGGTATACCGACGTGTGTAAAAAAGCCGAGCTTATCGACTATTCCAGCGTCAAAGGCCTTATGATACTGCGCCCATACGGATACGCCATCTGGGAAAACATCATGGCCGAGCTGGACAGGCGCTTCAAGGACACGGGACACCAAAATGTGTCCATGCCCATGCTCATACCCGAGTCCCTTCTCCAGAAGGAAAAGGACCACGTAGAGGGCTTTGCGCCCGAATGCGCATGGGTCACAATGGGCGGCAGCGAGGAGCTTGAAGAAAAGCTCTGCATTCGCCCCACCTCGGAAACCCTGTTCTGCGACCATTGGCACAATATCGTCCACTCCTACCGCGACCTGCCCCTGCTCTATAACCAGTGGTGCAGCGTACTGCGCTGGGAAAAGACCACCCGCCCCTTCCTGCGCCACCGCGAGTTTCTCTGGCAGGAGGGCCACACCCTGCACGCAACCGCAGAAGAGGCGATAAAGGAGACCGAACAGCAGCTGGAGACCTATGCCGAGCTATGTGAGAACGTCCTTGCTATGCCAGTAGTCCGCGGCTGTAAGACCGACAAGGAGAAGTTTGCCGGAGCGGAGAGAACATATACTATCGAGTGTATGATGCACGACCGCAAAGCCCTCCAGAGCGGCACCAGCCACTATTTTGGCGACGGCTTTGCCAGAGCCTTTGACATAACCTTTACCGACAAGGAGAACAAGCTCTCCCATCCGCACCAGACCTCCTGGGGGCTTTCCACCCGCATTATCGGCGGCATCATAATGACCCACGGCGACAACTCGGGGCTTGTCCTCCCTCCGAAAATCGCTCCTATACAGGTCGTCGTGCTGCCGATCGCCCAGCACAAGCCGGGCGTCACTGAAAAGGCCGAAGAGCTTGTCTCAAGGCTCAAGGCCCTCGGTCTGCGGGTTTCGGGTGATTTCACGGACAACAGCCCCGGCTGGAAGTTTGCCGAATACGAGATGAAGGGCGTGCCTCTGCGCGTGGAGATCGGCCCCAAGGACATTGAGGCCGGCCACTGCGTGTGCGTCCGCCGCGACAACGGCGAAAAGACCGTCGTCTCTCTTGACGAGCTGGAGATAAAGGTCCCCGAACTGCTCTCTGCGGTGCAAAGAGGTCTCTTCGACAAGGCCAAGGCAAACCTCGACGAGCACACTTACTCCGCGACCTCAGTTGAGGAGGTCAAAAACATTGTCGAGACCAAAGGCGGCTTTGTCAAGACCATGTGGTGCGGCGGACTCGACTGTGAGCTGGCTATGAAGGAGAGGGCCGGCGCCACTAGCCGCTGCATTCCCTTTGCTCAGGAGCATTTGGGCGATGTCTGCCCTGTCTGCGGCAAGCCCGCAGAGAAAATGGTCATCTGGGGCGTCGCATATTGATAGAGGCAAAATAGAAGGCCGGAAGTGATCGTGATCACTTCCGGCCTTTTTTATCTGTCAGTCAAAGCATACGCAGAGAATACCGCAGTCTACGTCAGACGCCGGTATTTCATAATATTACCGCCATAGCTACAATATTCATCAGCATGTGCAGAAAAACGGGGATCCATATACAGTTCGTCTTTTCATAGCTCCAAGCCAGCGCATATGCGGCGGGAACATACTGTATGGCGTATATCAGCATGGCAGCGTCATGATAGGCAAACGCATACTGCCAGACGTGGTAGAAAGCAAACAGCGCGATAGAGGTCACATAGGCCCATGTGCGGTTTCTCTGACGTATACCTCCAAAGACAATGCCCCGGAACAGTATTTCCTCCACAACAGGCGCTATGAACACGGAGACGCCAAGTATGGCGCGGTAGCTGCTGTTAGCGATCTCCGCGACCATCTCTTCGTTTGGGTTTGCCGCGTTGTCCCCGACAATGAGCATGAGGACAGCGGAGACTATAAAACCGAGCATTATCTGTATGCAATAGGCAAAGGTGAAGATAACAATATTCTTTGCAAGATTGTCCAGAAGAATATCAAAGGCTCCGCGCAGATACCTCCACATTGCTATGAGACAGAACGCGAGACCTATGCCGTAATATATGATATTGACCGCAGCATCGTCCATGCCGTTCGGTATGTAGAACGCCAGCATCCCTAGAAGCAGCGGTATTATTGCTATATGCATGGGCAGATATATCCAGCCCGCCGCTCTTTGAGGTTTGGACATCGTGTTGACAAAGCCCGTCACTATAACTTTCATCAGATGTCCACCTTCTTTTTTAGCTCATAGAGCAGATTCATAGCCTCAATCGGCGTAAGAACATCGATATTGACGCCGCGCAGGCGGTCGACTACCTCATTTCCTCCGACGTCGCCCAGAGTGATCTGGTCGGAATCATCCCGCACAGTACCGGCCGCTGCAGGGGTCAGGCCGCTCTCAAGCTGGCTCAAGTACTGCTTCGCGCTGCGAATAACGCCGTCAGGCACCCCAGCGAGCTTCGCCACCTCGATACCGTAGCTGTCGTCGGCCGAGCCGCGCACTATCTTGCGCAAAAATATCAGGTCGCCGCCCTGCTTCTTGGCTGTTATGTTGTAGTTGCGGACTCCCGCCAGCGTCCCCTCAAGAGAGGTCAACTCGTGGTAGTGGGTGGCGAACATGGTCTTTGCGCCCAGCCTGCGTCTGTCGGCGCAGTACTCAAGGACGGCCCTGGCAATAGCCATGCCGTCGTAGGTGCTCGTGCCTCTGCCTATCTCGTCGAGGATCAGAAGGCTCTTGTCGGTGGCATGGCGCAAAATGTCCGCCACCTCGGTCATTTCGACCATGAATGTGCTTCGCCCGGACGCGAGATCGTCCGAAGCTCCTATACGCGTGAACACTCTGTCCACCACGCCGATGACGGCGCTGGCCGCGGGTACAAAGCTGCCGATCTGTGCCATGAGCACAATAAGCGCGGTCTGACGCATATATGTGGATTTACCGGCCATATTCGGCCCGGTTATTATCGCCACACGGTCGTCCGCGCAGTTCAGGAAGGTGTCATTGGGGACAAAGAGAGTGTCGCTGCACGTCAGCTCAACGACAGGGTGTCTGCCTCCAATAATGTTAACCGTGTTGGAGAGATCCACCTCCGGCATGGTATAGCCGTTACGCACGGCGACCTCGGCAAGTGAGCAGAGAGCATCCAGCTCGGCAATGGCGTCCGACACCGCCTGAATACGCGCGACTTCGTCGGCGACCCTCGTCCGCAGCTCCTCAAAATAGCGGTATTCCAGCTCCGCTATGCGCTCCTTCGCCGTCAGCAGGGTGTTCTCAAGCTCCTTGAGCTCCTGTGTGAAAAACCTCTCGCTTGCGGACAGGGTCTGCTTTCTGATATAGTCCTCCGGGACATTCTCCGAGGAGGCACGCGGAATATCGATATAGTATCCGAAGACCCTGTTATATCCAACCTTCAGCTTTTTTATGCCCGTGCGCCCGCGCTCCCGCTGTTCAAGCTCCGATACCATGCGTGCGCCGTTGTCGCGCACATCGCGCAGCCTGTCCACCTCTTCGGAATATCCTGACCTCAGTATGCCGCCCTCGCGTATGGAAAAAGGCGGCTCATCGCATATCGCGCGCTCTAAAAGCTGCGAAATCTCCGTCACGGGCTCGGTGTCCGCAATGGAGCGCAAAAGCGCGCTCTGCTTGCCCTTGAGAAGAGCGGAAAGCTCTGCTAAAGCTGCACAGTAGCACCCCAGCGAAAGAAGGTCGCGCCCGTTGGCAGTACCGTAGACGGCCCGTCCCGCAAGGCGCTGTATATCGCCTACGCCGCGGAGGATTTCGGTCAGCTCTCCCCGCAAGACGTTATCGGAATACAGCTCGCCGACCGCCGTAAGACGCCGCGTTATCGCCACGGGCGACAGAAGCGGTCGCTCCACCCAAGAGCGCAAAAGTCTGCCGCCCATGGGGGTCTTTGTCTTGTCCAGCACCCAGAGCAGGCTGCCCTTCTTCTCTCCGGTACGGAGGTTCTCTGTGAGCTCAAGATTGCGGCGCGCAGTATAGTCCATCTCCATGAAGCGTCCCGCAGAGAAGACGTCAAGGCTGTTTATGTGGCCAATATCGAATTTCTGTGTCTCTATTATGTAGCTGAGAAGCCCGCCCGCGGCGCAGACCGACGCGCTATCGTCCGAAAGCCCCAGTGCGTCAATATCCGCGGCTCCGAACTGTTCGCAGACGCGGGCCGCCCCCTCCATAAAATCAAAACGCTCGGCGCCCTCCTCCACTATACAGTCGATGCGCTTCCCAAGATAGTCGCCCAGACGCCTGTCCTCACAGGCGCCGGCACTTAACACAGCCTCACGGGGCATGAATCTCGCCAGCTCGTTTTCTATGTGGCAGAGAGCATCCCCAGAAAAGCCCGATACGCAGAATTCTCCAGTTGAGACGTCACAGAACGCCACGGCTCCGGACAAGCCGTCGAGGTAGACTGCGCATATGTAGTTGGATTTTCCCTCCTCCAGCATAGAGCTCTCCGTGACCGTACCCGGGGTGATAACGCG
>JAAYCC010000146.1 GCA_012729875.1 Clostridiales bacterium
AACCGTCTGCGGTTCGTCATCTATAACAACAGTAATGCTCTCAACAATAATATCATCTTCAGTAATCAGGTCGCATATTCCCAAGACCCAGTGGCTCAAATCTTTAAGCTCCGGGACATCTGAACCGACTCCAGTTACAATATAGCAGAATTTTTGATTTTGACCGGGAAGGGGGTCTAATATCGAGTTTTCCAGGTCGAGTGCTATTTGAAACGGAACCTCAGTTTGAGAATAATCAACATCTACATTGCATAGCAATTGTTTTAGCATTTTTCTTACCTTCCTGATAAATATTCTTACCTTCCGCAATCCTCACAGAACTCGTCTGACACATCTCCGCATTTAATATAAGGACAGCCTGTAAAAGCTTCGGCGGAAATCTCAAGCGGTATTTCCACACAGATGTTCTGAGTCAGAATAAAACTGCAGATCCCTGATTTTGAGCAGCAGGTGATTTTATACGGAGAGGGGCTCACCTTGGGCTCGCCGCAGCAAAAAGTATTTATATCCCCTGTTGTTGCCTTTGGTTTGACAACAACGGGAACTGAGACCGAAGCGGACTGGTAAGTATAGGTTACACAGCTCTCACCAGAATTGTCCTCGGCATTGCATTTTTTATAACAGTCCACGCATCTTCCTCCTTTTTCACCGTCAAGACATATATATAGCAAAGAACATATGGCAGTATGTTCCAACTCATTATATGTAGACTTGTGGCCAATTGCTTTTCAACACATTGTTTCAAATGAAAGTTCAATAAGATCCGATTATCAAGTACAACCCTGGTTTTCTAAAAAATATAAAAAGGGCTTGAAACATATAAAAATATATGATAATATTACCTTTGTAATTGTAGTTGATTGGGGCTTGCCCTTTTTTTCGATACGGAAAGGAAAAATGATTATGGATTGGAAACTTGTTCTCACAATAATTCAGCTTCTCACCTGCCTGTTCCTGGTCTCCGTCGTACTTCTTCAGTCCGGCAAGCGTTCCGGTCTTTCCGGCGCAATCGCCGGCGGCGCGGATACCTTCATGTCCAAACAGAAGGCCACAACATGGGATGGCAGACTTGCAAAGATGACAAAGTGGGTAGGTTTGGCGTTTGTTGTCCTTACTCTTGCCCTAAACCTCATCTGATAACTTTAAATAAAAAGGACCGCTTCGATTTTCGAAGCGGTCCTTTTTATACTATAAATCCTCCGCCAATCAGCTCGTCCCCCACATAGAACGCCGCCGACTGTCCGGGCGTCGGCGCTCTGACGGGCAAGCGGAAAGCTATGTCGGCACCGCCGCCGCTCGGCGTCACTGTCGCCGGGGTCTGCACCTTTGAATGGCGCACCTTCACATCCGCATAAAAAGGCTCTGTCCTCGTGGAGATCCAGTTGACGTCTTCCGCGAAAATCCTGTCCGTCATAAGCACATCACCGTCGGACAGCACAACTTCGTTCGCTTCGGGACGTATCTCGGATACAAAGACGCGTCTGCCCACGGCGATGCCCAATCCCCTGCGCTGACCGACAGTGTAGCGGTGGATGCCGCGGTGCCTGCCGAGCACATTGCCCTCGGCGTCTACAAAATTGCCCTCCGGCGGTACTACCCCGCGTCGCTCAATAAAGCCGGCGTAGTCGCCGTCGGGTATGAAGCATATCTCCATGCTGTCCGGCTTTCCCGCCACCGGCAGACCAATGCCCTCCGCCAGCGCGCGCACCTGACCCTTTTCAAGCTCCCCCAGCGGCAGGACAAGGCGCGCTACCTGCTTTGGCGTAAGCCGGCAGAGCATATAGCTCTGGTCGTTGGACGGCATTCCCTTGTACAGACGCCCGTCTCTCGTCCGTGCATAGTGTCCCGTGGCGATGTAATTTGCGCCGAGCTCGTCGGCAAACTCACATAGAGCCTTGAACTTCACTGTCGGATTACACATTATGCAGGGGTTGGGCGTTCTCCCGCATAGGTAGGCCTCCGCAAAGGGACAGCAGACCTTTTTCTCAAGCTCCGACTTAATGTCTTTAACTGTGAGCGGTATTCCGAGAAAATCAGCCACAGCCTGCGCGTCCCGGCACGCGCCGTCGCCGCCGACGTCAAGAAACATGCCGTTTACCTCAAAGCCCCGCTCCTGAAGGAGTCTCGCCGCGACTGCAGAATCGACGCCTCCGGAAAGACCGAGTATTATTTTTTCAGTCACTGCCATGACCTCCTCATTACAGCTTTATCTTCGCTCCGTGTATATCATCAGCGCCGCTATATCGGCGGGCGAAACGCCCGATATTCGGCTTGCCTGCCCGAAGTTTCCGGGTCTGATTTTTTGCAGCTTCTCACGGGCTTCAAGACGCAGACCGCTGATTTTTCCATAGTCTATATCAGCGGGCAGCTTGTGGCTTTCCATCCTGGCAAATTCCTCGACCTGTCTTTTTTGACGGTCGATATAGCCCGCGTATTTAACGGTTATCTCCACCTCCTCGGCAACAGCCTTGGAGATTTCGGGGCGGGTCTTGTCAAAGGGCGCGAGATCGGCATAGCAAACCTGAGGCCGGCGCAGCAGCGTCGCCAGCGAAACGCCGGAATTGGGCGCTGTGGTGCCCTTTGCAGCAAGCATATCGCAGAGCTCCCGTGAGGGCGGGACATAGGTGCTTTCAAGCCTCTTGACCTCACTGTCCACCTCGGCATACTTGTCCAGCACCGCCTGATAGCGTTCCTCTGAAACAAGGCCTATCCTTCGCCCGAATTTCGAGAGCCTTATATCCGCGTTATCCTGGCGCAGCAGCAGTCGGTATTCCGTGCGGCTCGTCATCATGCGGTAAGGCTCATTGGTGCCTTTGGTCACAAGATCGTCAATGAGAGTGCCTATATAGCCGTCGCTCCTGCGCAGTACCAGCGGCTCTTCGCCTTTGATTTTCAGCGCGGCGTTGACGCCCGCCATAAAGCCCTGCACGGCTGCCTCCTCATAGCCGGACGAGCCGTTGAACTGGCCCGCTCCGTAAAGACCTGAAATCTTCTTTGTCTCGAGAGTGGCATAGAGCTCCAGGGGATCTATGCAGTCGTACTCTATGGCATAGGCCGTGCGGGTCATCTCCGCGTTTTCAAGCCCAGGGATAGTGTGCAGCATCTCGATCTGTACATCCTCCGGCATTGAGGACGAAAAGCCCTGTATATACAGCTCCTCGGTGTCGAGTCCCATGGGTTCAACAAAAAGCTGGTGGCGCCTCTTGTCCGGAAATGTCATCACCTTGGTCTCGATTGACGGACAGTAGCGAACTCCCACGCCCCCGATAATGCCCGAATAGATGGGAGAGCGGTCCAGGTTCGCACGGATTATCTCATGTGTACGCTCGTTTGTATAAGTCAGATAACAGACCGCCTGATTTTTCGGCGGTGTTGTCGTGCTGAACGAAAACGGCACCACCACCTCGTCTCCGGGCTGCAGCTCCATCTTGGAGAAGTCCACGGTACGGGCGTTGACACGGGGCGGCGTACCGGTTTTGAAGCGGCGTATGTTAAGCCCCAACTTTACAAGGCAGTCCCCCAGCGGACCAGAAGCGGCAACGCCGTCAGGCCCGGAGTCCCTTAGCACCTCACCTATTATTATACTGCCCTTAAGGTATGTCCCAGTACATATAATAGCGGCCTTGCACATATACTCAGCACCCGTGTGCGTACGCACATATGACACCTTCCCGCTCTCGGTTCCAATCTCGACAATTTCAGCCTGCTTTATGCGGAGATTGTCCTGCTTTTCAAGCGTGTGCTTCATAACGCTCTGGTAGCCGCGTCTGTCTGCCTGCGCACGCAGAGAGTGGACGGCGGGGCCTTTGCCTAGGTTCAGCATTCGGTACTGTATGCAGGCACTGTCCGCAGCTATGGCCATCTCGCCGCCCATAGCATCCAGCTCGCGGACAAGATGCCCCTTGCCCGTACCGCCGATAGCGGGGTTGCAGGGCATATTCCCGACTGTGTCCATATTTATTGTGAAAATAATCGTGTCAAGCCCCATACGGGATGCCGCAAGCGCAGCTTCAATCCCCGCGTGGCCGGCACCTATTACTGCAATATCGCATTTTCCGGCATTATAGTTCATGGTGTGTCCTCCCCAAATTCCTGAGAAAATATTATATATCACATGAGAGTTCCGCGCAATTTAATTTTAATTGTCAGCAATTTTTTCAAATTCCGCTTGACAACAACTGGTACAGGGTGTACTCTTTCTGTGTTAGTACAAATAATACACGCAATGTGCATTGGAGGTGTAGATTTGTTTTCTGTAAATTATCGTGATCCGAGGCCTATCTATGAACAAGTCAAGGACGGCCTGAGGCGGGCGATCGTCACGGGAGTGTTGCAGCCGAACGATAAAATCCCGTCGGTACGCGACGCCGCCGGAGAACTAGCCATCAACCCAAACACCATACAGAAGGCATATCGCGAGCTTGAAAACGAGGGCTACATTTATTCTGTAGTCGGAAAAGGCAGCTTTGTCGCCGAGTGCGGAAAAGCCCTCGAAAGTCTGAAAAGAGACCTGTTCAGACAGCTTGACAAAACCGTGGGCGAACTCAGGCATCTGGACGTATCTGACGCAGAAATATGCGAGCATATATCTGCAGGCGGCAGTGAGGAGGCAAACAATGATTGAAGTTAAGAACGTTACAAAAACCTTTGACGGCTTCAAGGCACTTAACGATCTGACCCTTACCGTGCCCACAGGCGCTATCTACGGTCTTGTCGGTCCCAACGGAGCCGGCAAGTCAACTATAATACGCCATGTCACCGGCATTCTCCGTCAGGACAGCGGCGAGATCCTTATAGACGGAAACCCTGTATATGAAAACCCCGCTGTCAAGTCGAACATCGCCTATATCCCGGATGATGTTTTCTTTTTCACTCAGGCAACTATAGGCGATATGATGAAGTTCTACAGGGGAGTCTTCCCTAACTTCTCCACAGAGCGCTATGAGAAGCTGCGCAAGGCCTTCGACCTCAACGAAAAGGCCAAAATGAGAAGTCTTTCCAAGGGTATGCAGAAGCAGGCCGCCTTTTGGCTGACCGTCTGCATGTGTCCGAAAGTACTCGTTCTGGACGAGCCGGTGGACGGTCTCGATCCAGTCATGCGCCGTCAGGTCTGGAGCATTCTCATGTCTGACGTTGCGGAAAACGGAACGACCGTTCTGGTATCCTCCCACAATCTCAGGGAGCTTGAGGATGTCTGCGACCATGTGGGAATCATGAGCGAGGGCAGGCTCCTTCTTGAGCAAAGTCTCTCCGACCTTCAGGAGAACATATCCAAGGTCCAGCTGGCCCTGCCGGACGGCGGCGTTCTCCCCGAGGGACTGAGCATCCTGCATAAGTCAAGCACGGGGCGGCTTCAAACTATAATCGTCCGAGGGGGGGCCGAGGAGGTCACCAACAAGCTGGCGACCTGTTCTCCGCTTTTTATGGACGTCATTCCCCTCACTCTCGAGGAGATATTCATTTACGAACTGGGAGGCGAACACTATGAAGTCAAAGACATCGTTTTTTAGCAAAACTCTGTTTTTTAATACAATAAAGCGCTTTTGGCCTCTTTTCGCCGCTTACCTGCTAATATGGCTCATAATTCTGCCGCTGTCACTGAACGGCATTCTGAGCTGGGGCTTAGAAAACTACGAAAATGACCTTTCGATCCTTGCTGCGGAAAAAGTCCTGACCCAAGGCGCTGTCTATGCAACAATTATGGCGTCCGCTTTTGGGCTGTTCTTCGCGATGGCCGCCTTTTCCTATCTATACAGCCCACGCAGCGTATCCATGATATGTGCTTTGCCAAATAAGCGCGAGAGCATTTTTGTTTCCCAGCTTTCCACAGGCCTCGCCGCGATGTTCGTCTCAAACATAATAGTATTTCTTATAACCATTCTTGTCGAATCCTCCTACGGTATCCTTGATATGAGCTATCTCTGGCAGTGGTTGGGAATAGTCTCCCTCAATTGCCTGTTCTTCTATGGCTTTGCGGTATTCTGCGCCAGCCTGACGGGCAACATTCTCGTTCTCCCCTGCGTGTATCTGGTTCTGAATTTCACCGTGGTGGTCGTGGAGATTTTTGCCCGCGCCATCCTCAGCGGGGTATACTACGGAATAAGCAGCACAACGGCGCCCGTTCTCGGCTTCATGTCCCCTATCTATGAACTCTTGCTGAACAAACACGTCACCGAAATCGGCAACAACGCAGCCGATGGGGCATATAGAGCGATCGGCTACGAATTTCAGGGCTGGCCCACCCTGATAATCTATGGAGCGCTGGGCGCAGTTTTTGTCGTTCTTGCTCTGCTTCTAGTTAAGCACAGACGCATGGAAACCGCCGGCGACGTGGTCGCCGTAGCCCCTCTGAAGCCCATTTTCAAATATTGCATGGCTTTAGGCTGTTCACTTGTTCTGGGCGTTGTTATGAACTCGACAATTTTTTATAACAGCAACAACTATCTCGGCTACGGAAGTATGGCCATACTGCTTGGCTGTATGCTTTTCGGGGCTTTTATCGGCTATTTCGCAGCAGAGATGCTGATGCAGAAAACACTCAAAGTTTTTGCAGGCAAGACTTGGATCGGCTTCGGCATATCCTGCCTTGTTATTATTGTCCTCATGCTCTCCTGCGAGTTCGACATTTTCGGTTTCGAGCGAAACATACCCGAAGCTGAAGAAGTAGCGTCGGTATCGATCCACGGCAGCTTTGATGGCATCACTCTTGAAAATCCGGAAAACATACAGTCCGTAATCGACCTGCACAAGAGCGTTGTCGACAACAAGGCTATATATGAGAACTACAGAGAAAATATCGGCACGGGTACAGACGTCTATCTCCACCCGGACTATAATGGAAGCAGCTCCTATGCCGACAATGAGCCTCTGTCCATTGACTACTCCCTCAAAAACGGAAAGATGCTCTCCCGTCATTATATCCTGTACTATGATGCGACAGACGACTGTGCAACTTTGAATGACATCATAAACTGCAGGGAGGCGGTAGACTATCGCAAACTTCTGGATATTCCGGTAACTGAAGAGAACTTCTCCATGGGATATATCCGCTACCTGGATACCGCCACCGGCGAATACCAGAACTACGATCTCAGCAGTGAAGAGGCCGTTAAACTATATAACGACTGCATAGTCCCCGATATCGAGGCCGGCTCTATGGGCAACGTCTGGCTCAGCACTGAGCATTCAAAAGTTAACGGCCGAGCCTATTTTTCCACAGTCTACGACTGCGAGATATATATCGAGCTTCTCCAGCGAAAGGGCGAAGTCGACTACAGATATGACAGCTCACGCACATATCTCACTGTAGATGCTGAAAACACTCTTGCATGGTTTGAAAAGCAAGACATAAAACCCTCCATGATGGGTGTGGGCCCCGTCTCCGATAAAGCCGTGGATAGTAAAGCAGCATAGCATAATACTCTTCAATATAAAAACAGCCGCAGGTATGCGGCTGTTTTTATATCTGCCCGCCGTCAGTCTCCGCAGACGACGCAGTTCTTTCCTATTGTCTTTGCCCTGTAAAGCGCCTTGTCCGCCTCCCTGTAGAGCTTATCGAATTCGTCTCCCTCTCTGGCGGTCACGTATCCTGCCGAGCAGGAGATATACGGAATCCCGTCGTCCCCGTTGCGGTGCCTAGTTATGCTCTCCGCAAAGGCTGAGAACCTCCGCTTAACAAGGTCGTTGTCGGAGACGTAGGTCATAAACACAACGAATTCATCTCCGCCGAGTCTGCCCACAATATCGTCGGTACGGAAGGTCGCCTTCAGCATATCGGAGAAAAAGTGCAGAACCCTATCCCCCGCGTCGTGGCCGTAGGTGTCGTTTACTCCCTTAAAATCGTCAAGATCGAAGATAATAAATGCGGAAGTCCTTCCGTCCGGCGGCTGCTGTAGCCTCTCGTTTATGAGTCGCACGGTCTCGTCCCGGTTGTAGAGACCCGTAAGACCGTCTGTCGTGGCTTTGGTCAGCAAAGCTATGCGCTCCTTTTCGCGCTCGTCTATGTCCTCTATGATGCCTATTATGTAGGTACTGCCCAATCCTTTGCGGGCGAGACGTGTAACTGTTATGTAGTACCAGTGATATGAATTGTCGCAGCCAAAGCACGAGACACGGGCAGTAGCTGAAGCCGTGGAGCTGTCCTTCAAAGACATGACCATCTCACCTATACTCTTGCGGTCCTGAGGATAGACGTAGCTCATTCCCATAGATCTCGTGAGATAATCCATTTCGCCGGGCATAGTGATCTTCTCGCAGTCGTTTATGAAATAAAATTTATCTTTTATCATATTGTACTCAAAGATCGCCCTTGAGGACTGGCGCGCCGCAATCGCAAACTTTTTTCTGTCCAGCACCTGTCTGCGGTGTCCGTAATTCATGACAAAGTAGTAATATAGGAAAGTCCCGCCCAGTATTATGACGGCTATAAGAGTTATCCTGAAGAAGATGCCGACACTACGAGTCGTACGCTGTTTGACGGCAGCGGACGGCGCAGCGCAGTATGCATACCAGCCGTTCATGCCGATCTCTTTAGCAAAAGCTAAAAATTTTTCCCCGCCTGAATAGTCCTTGAATTCTGTCAGCCCCGCTGTTGCAGCCGACAGCAGAGCCGGAGAACAGCGGTTGTGGACATCCGACCACCGGTCCACAGTGTTTCTCCCGGTGATGAACAGGCCGTCAGAGCGCAGTATGTAGACGTTGCCCGCACTGTCCATCTTGGGGACGTCAGTGATACTCTCAAGAATTGACATCGGGTAGACAAGCGCTACTATGACACGGCCTCCGTAGCTCATTGTAACGGGAGCAGCTACAGCAAGGCGGTACTCACCGTCTATGCAGAACTCCACATCGGAAATTACGCTCTCCCCTGTCTCCGACGCCTTACCGACCGCTTCACCAAAGGTTTCATAGTCCGTACTGGTGCCGTAAACAATTGTACCAGAGGATGTGACAACAAGCCCCGACTCAGCTTCGGAATCGGCAAAGACAGCTTCGAAGTCTCCGGCCATGACTTCTGACTGCAGACCTGAATTGGAGATCAGGCTGCCGGCATACTCGCTTTCGGAAGTAAGCTCAAGCTTCAGCCTCTCTGTCCCGTGCACACAGCTGTCTGCAAGCATTGAAAAGTATTCGGTTGTCCAGCTCTTTTCATCGCCCAAAGCCTTATGGTATGCAACAAGCATAACGATAAGCAGTACCGCAAGCAGCAGCGCAGGCACTATAAACGGAAAAAGCCACTTGAATCCTTTTTTATTTCGCAAGCAAACGATCTCCTTATTCTCGTCACAAGCCATATATGTTGTGTCTTGTCTTCATTTTTATCTATATATACTATTATATCATATACTTAACATATAATTTTTGCAAGCGGAAATTGCAAATTTTTGCAGCCGGAAGCATGGCACTTGACTATCACGCGGGAAAAAGGTATTTTTAATCTATGAAACTTTATTTAAATGGGCATAACTGCCGCTATGCTTCGGAGCAGATGCTGCTGACAATGTTCCCCGATGAAAGGCCAGAATACCCGGAGGGGACGCCCTGCGGCGACTTCGCCGAGCTTGACCTGTTCGAGGGTGAAAAGCGCTTCACGGCCGTCTGCAGGCTGTGTTTGGGAGGAAAAACGTATATCGGTAAATCATACGCCTCGAAAAGCCGTATGGTGAGCGAACTCACAAAAGCGAGGCTGATACAGCGCATAGTAAAGCTGTCGTTCTACCGGGCCGCTCTAGCTTCCGGAAAGCCAAAGCCGGTCTGGGGCGCGCTCACCGGAATACGTCCCGGCAAGCTGCTTTCAAACCTGCTGGCCCAGGGTATGAGCGACGACGCAGCACTCAGTAAGTTTTGCCGCGACAACGACGTCTCCCGCGATAGGGCGCGCCTCTGCCTGCACACTGCCCATGCCGCTTTGAGCTGCGCAGATAATCTTCGGGAAAAGGATGTCTGCCTGTATATAGGTATTCCCTTCTGCCCCACCCGCTGTGCATACTGCAGCTTTGTGAGCCAATCGGTCGAAAAGAGCATGAAGCTCATACCCGATTTTTTAGACGCGCTTTACTGCGAGATAGAGGCGACAGCAGCGGTGATAAAAAAGCTGGGGCTGCGCCCTGTCTCCATCTACGTAGGCGGCGGCACACCCACAACCCTCTCGGCAGAGCAGCTCGACACTCTCTTTTCAAGGCTGGAGAGCGAATTTTGTCTCTCTGACATAACGGAGATCACTGTTGAGGCCGGAAGGCCGGACACAATAGCCGAAGATAAGCTTGAAGCCTTGAAGCGGCACGGCGTCACGCGAATAAGCGTCAATCCTCAAACCATGGACGACAAGGTGCTCGAGGCCATTGGCCGCAGACACACCGCTCAGGACGTTCTGGACGCGCTGCAGCTTGTCAGATCTGCGGGCGGGTTTCAGGTGAATATGGATCTGATCGCGGGACTTCCGGCGGACTCTCCGGAGGGCTTTGCAGAGACCGTCCGTAAGGTGCTGGACTTGTCTCCCGAAAACATAACCGTCCATACCCTGGCCCTCAAAAAGGGCTCTGCGATCATGCTCGGCAATACTCCCCGCCCCTCGGCGGAGGATGTGGGCAAGATGATAGACTTTGCAAACTCCTCCCTTGTGGGCGCAGGCTACGAGCCCTATTATCTCTACCGTCAGAAGTATATGTCCGGCGGCTTCGAAAATGTCGGCTGGCAGCGCGGCGGCACCGCCAACATCTACAACATCTGTATCATGGAGGAGCTATGCAGCATAATCTCCATGGGCGGGGGCGCCTCTACTAAGCTATGTCTTGGCGACGGACGCATCGAGCGCATCTTCGACCCCAAGTACCCTTTGGAGTATATAGAAAGAATAGATAAAATAATATCCGATAAGCAAAAAATGAAGGAGATTTTACTGTGGCATACGAATTGAACGTCATAAATCAGATGGTAAGGGCAAATCCCAGAAGCTTTGTTGAAAAGTGCGAAGCAGAGTACGAGTCCAGAATCAGGCTTGCCGCCGATCTTATCGTCCAGAACAGAGAAAAAAGCCCTCTGGTGCTTCTGTCCGGTCCCTCCGCAAGCGGCAAAACTACGACCTCTCAAAAAATCGAGTTCGAGATACGCAAGCGCGGAATAATGACCCACGCCGTGGGAATGGACAATTATTTCAAAACAATCGACCCGGCAACGGCTCCGAGAACTCCGGAGGGAGAGATCGACTTTGAGTCACCCGAATGCGTCGATTTTGATCTTATGAAAGAGCATTTTGACCGTTTCATGAGCGGAACGCCCGTGGCAATTCCTCGCTACAACTTCGCAAATCAGCAGCGTGAGAGGACCCCCGCAATGATAAGATACCCGACAGGCAACGACATCGTTATCGTGGAGGGCATCCATGCGCTCGGAGACCGCGCCGTCAACGCCTTTCCAGACGCATACAGGGTCTATATAAGCACCGCTTCCGATATTACAAGAGACGGAGACGAATTTTTCTACCATGCACGTATGCGTCTAGTGCGCCGTCTTGTGCGGGACCATCTGTTCCGCGGAGCCTCCGCAAAATACACACTGGAGCTTTGGGATAATGTCCGCCGGGGTGAGATACTCCATATCAGGCCGAACAAGTCCCGAGCGAACTTCACCTTCGACTCCTCTTTTCCATACGAGCTCTGCGTCATGAAAAACTATCTCATGAAGCTGTTTGAAAACGAGCCGCAGGAAGTTAAAAATATGGAAAATGCCGCGGAGCTGATACGCGATCTGGAGTTGTTCGAGTCCGTCGACTCCGTGCTTGTCCCGCCCGAATCGCTGCTGCGCGAGTTTATCGGCGGCGGGGTATACGAATATTGAGGAGCTTTTCACATGTTTGAAGCTATACAAAACTTTGATGCCGGCGCACTTCTCAGCATTCAGGAGAATTTGCGAGTCCCCTTTTTGGACGGCTTCATGACATTTATGACAAGGCTCGGCGACAGCGGCTTCATATGGATTCTATTGGGGCTTTTACTGCTGATCCCGAAAAAGACGCGCCGCAGTGCCGCGGATGTGTTTTTGTGCCTTGCGCTGGCTTTTATACTAAACGACCTCATACTCAAGCCGCTGATAGCACGCGCAAGGCCCTTTGAAACCATAGACGGGCTGACCATACTCATAACCGCGCCCGGTTCATTTTCCTTCCCGTCCGGGCACACCAATGCCAGCTTTGCTGCGGCATTTGCCCTTACAAGGGCCTTTGGCAAAAAAGGAGCGTTGGCATATATTCCCGCCATACTCATCGCCTTTTCGCGCTGCTACGTGGGAGTACACTACCCTACGGACGTTTTTGCGGGAATGACAGTCGGAACTCTAGCCGCCGTGATCGCCTGTTGGCTGTCCCGCAGATATATTAAATCCGACCTCTTCAAGAAAACCGAATAAGTTGATTTGCAGCCTCGGCTGTGATAATATACGGAGTGCAATCATTGTATTGAGCGCTTCCCCAAAAACAATTCAATACCGTGCGTTTATGCGCCATTGCGCCGATACGAAAGTGTCGAGGGAATACGGATGAGATTTCCGAGCTATCCCAGTAACCGTGAAGCCGACGAAAGAACTGCAAAGCCACTGTCTTTATGATGGGAAGGTGTTCGATTAGGATGAAGCCAAGCCGGGAGACCTGTTTACGCACGTGCCGGCGCTTTTGCGCCGTCTGAACTTCTGGGATTGAGTGAAACCTAAGGACACAGAGCTTTCTCTGTGTCTGAAAAGCTGTTTCTCCGTCCGGAGGAGCGGCTTTTTTGCTCCTTGATACTTGATTGCAAAAAACGAAAGGAGCATAAATCCATGAAGAAAACGAAAAACCTTGCACTTGTCCTGTCCGTTGTAATGCTGTTCGCTATGATTGCGGGCTGCGGACAGAACACAGATCCATCCGCCGATAGCGGCGCCGTCACCGTCACGGACATGACGGGCCGCGAAATAACCATTGAAGAGCCCGTAACAAAGGTCGTTGCGCTGACCGCCGCCGATTGTGAGATATTATTTGCCATCGGCGCTGGCGACACCCTGGTAGGACGCGGCGAATTCTGCGACTACCCCGCGGAGATTGCCGATGTTCCCGCCGTGGAATCCGGCTCAGAGACCAATATCGAGCAGATAATAGCTCTTGCGCCACAGGTCGTCTTTATGAACACCATGGCTCAGACAGAAGAACAGGTGCAGCAGCTTGAGGACGCGGGAATCACCGTCGTCGTCAGCGAGGCAAAGGATATCGAGGGCGTATATTTTGCCATAGACATGATAGGTGCTGTCATGGGCAAGACCGACGAGGCCGCCGCTGTTGTAGACAAAATGAAGGCCACCTTCAAAGACATAGAGGAAAAATCAACCGCCGACGGCAGCCCGACCGTCTATTTTGAGGTCTCACCACTGCAGTACGGGCTGTGGACAGCGGGTAGCGGCACGTTCATGGACGAGATCGCCAAAATGCTCGGCCTCACCAACGCCTTTGCAGATGTTAAAGACTGGGCGCAGATCAGCGAGGAACAGGTCATTGAGCGCAATCCCGACTACATAGTCACTATCTCCATGTACTACGGCGAAGGCCCCACTCCTGTGGAGGAGATTCTCTCCCGCCCCGGCTGGGAAAACGTAACGGCGGTCAAGAACAAAGCGATACTCAATCTTCAGAACAACGAGCTGACCAGACCCGGTCCGCGCCTTGCCGAGGGCGCCGAGATGATGTATGAATTCATCTCGGGCGGAGCTAAATAGGAAAAAAACAAGAGGTACTGTCAATGCACAGAGAGGGCTACGGCATAACTGAATATCTGCTTTTCACGGCGGTCACCCTTGTGACTCTGCTTGTCTGCGTTGCCGCAGGAAGCATATCAGTACCGCTGGGAGAAACTGCGCGTATCATCTGGAACGCGGTCTTCGGCAGTGTAAAGCCCGATGGCACATACGCCTCCATAATCCTGTCCGTACGTCTGCCGAGAGTAATATGTGTCGCGCTTGTTGGCGCAGCCCTGTCCGTCTGCGGAGCGGCGATGCAGGGACTCCTGCGCAATCCGCTTGCGGACGGCTCAACGCTGGGCGTCTCCTCCGGCGCTTCTCTCGGCGCTGTTATTTCTATAGCCTTCGGTATAACTGTGCCCTCTCTGCCCTTTGCAGGTACTACGGTGCTTGCCATAGCTTTTGCCTTTCTGTCACTTATAATAATCCTCTCTCTGTCCTATAAGCTGGACTTTTCACTTTCGACAAGCACAATAATCCTTATCGGCATCATTTTCTCCATGTTTGCGTCGAGCATAATCAGCCTTGTAATAACGTTTGCCGGAGAAAAAGTCGGTAGCATAACCTTTTGGACTATGGGCAGCCTCTCGGGCAGCACCTATCTCAATGCTCTGGTCCTGTCGGCGGTGCTCGCCGTCTGCGGGGGCGTTCTACTCGGCTGCGGACGCGAGCTGAACGCCTTTGCAATAGGCGAGGACAATGCCCGCCATATCGGTGTCAACGTAAAAAAAATAAAGCTGACTGTACTCATATCAGTATCCGCACTCATCGGAGTGTGCGTATCGATCGGCGGCACTATCGGTTTTGTAGGCCTTGTAACACCCCACATTGTACGCATGATAACCGGTCCCAACCACAGGCGTCTGCTGCCGGCGTCCATGTTTGGAGGGGCGGTGCTCCTCATGCTCTGCGACCTTCTTGCCCGCATGCTGCTGCGCCCTCTGGAGCTGCCCGTGGGCGTGGTGACGTCCTTGATCGGTGCCATCCTCTTCGTCTATATTTTTTACACTTCAAGGAGGAGCCGGAGAT
>JAAYCC010000006.1 GCA_012729875.1 Clostridiales bacterium
ATGTATGATGCAGTGTGCGCGGAGTGCGGAAAGCCTTGCAAGGTTCCTTTTGAGCCCCGTAGTGACCGCCCGGTATACTGCAGCGACTGCTTCAGAAGATAACAGTGACTTCTAAAATGCGCCCCCTTAGGGGGCGCATTTTCTTTTACTTAAACACCGCTTTGTGATAGAATAGCTACTGAAATATGAATTCTATCAAGGAGTACGCATGGACAGCATAATTTGTATTCTGGCAAGAGAGCTCAATAAAAAAGAAGAACACGTAAAAAATGTCATAGACCTCATAGACGCGGGGAATACGATCCCTTTTATTGCGCGCTACCGCAAAGAAATGCACGGCGCTATGGACGACACTTCTCTCCGTGATCTTTCGGAGAGACTCTCATACCTTCGCAGTCTCACCCAGCGGCGCGAAGAGGTCAAGAAGGCGATTAGCTCTCAGGACAAGCTTACGGAAGAGCTTTCATTGCAAATAGACGCTGCGAAAACGCTAGCGGAGGTAGAGGACATCTATCGCCCCTATAAACAAAAGCGCCGCACCCGCGCAACCGTAGCAAAGGAAAAAGGGCTTGAACCGCTTGCAGTTACGCTTTTTGGGCAGAGCAGGGATTTGCCTGATATAAGCGGGCTTGCCGCTGAGTATGTAGATGCGGGAAAGGGCGTGGATAGCGTCCAGGACGCACTTGCCGGCGCGTCGGACATAATAGCGGAAATGGTCTCCGACAGTGCGGAAATCAGACGGCTCCTGCGTGAGCTTATTATAAACAAGGGGCATCTGTCTTCAGCCGCCGCTGTTGACGAGGACTCCGTATACAGTCTTTACTACAGCTTTGACCAGCCGGTTTCACGGCTGCAGGGACATCAGATACTCGCTGTAAACCGTGGTGAGAAAGAGGGATTCCTGAAGGTTTTGGTGTATGTTGACAGGCAGTCGGCCCTGACGCTTTTGTGGAATGAGTCGGTAAAGCCCGGCTCGAGTGCGTCGGACTTTGTCCGCGGCGCGGCTGAGGACGCTTACGACCGGCTGCTTTTCCCATCTATGGAGCGCGAGGTGCGCAGCGCTCTGACGGAGACTGCGTCTGATGGTGCTATACGCAATTTTGCTCTGAACCTGAAGCCGCTCCTCATGCAGCCGCCTGTAAGAGGCCATGTGACAATCGGACTTGACCCCGGCTACCGCAACGGATGCAAGGTGGCGGTGGTGGACGGAACGGGCAAGGTACTGGATACGACCGTGGTATATCCCACCTATGGTGAGCGCCAGAAAAATGAGGCCATTGACACTCTTCTGAAGCTAATAGAAAAACACGGTGCGGAGCACGTCTCCATCGGAAACGGCACCGCCTCGCGCGAAACCGAGAATATGGTCTGTGAATTGATATCCCACGCTCCTGGCGTGAGCTACATGATAGTCAACGAGGCGGGCGCATCGGTGTACTCGGCGTCAAAGCTTGCTGCGGAGGAGTTTCCGCAGTTCGATGTGAATCTGCGCTCCGCCGTGTCAATAGCGCGCAGAATGCAGGATCCGCTGGCGGAGCTGGTGAAGATAGATCCGAAGGCGATCGGCGTGGGACAGTATCAGCATGATATGCCTCAGAAGAGACTTGACGAGGCGCTCTCTGCCGTCGTAGAGGACTGCGTCAACGCTGTCGGCGTCGATGTTAACACAGCATCACCTTCCCTTCTACAGCGCGTATCCGGTCTTAACGCCACAACGGCAAAGAACATTGTGCTTTACCGCGAGGAAAACGGCGTATTCGCTTCCAGAAAAGAGCTTATGAAGGTGTCTAAGCTCGGGCCCAAGGCATATGAGCAGTGCGCGGGCTTTCTGCGCGTACCCGAGAGTAAGTCTGTACTTGATAGAACGGGAGTGCACCCCGAGAGCTACGCGGCGGCGGTAAAACTTCTCACGTTGTGCGGATACAAGCAGACGGATATGGCCGCCGGCAACATCGCCAAGCTTCCAGAGCGCGTAAAAGAATATGGTGAGTCCAAGGTCGCGCAGGAATGCGCGGTCGGCGTACCCACGCTCAGGGACATAGTCAAAGAGCTTCTAAAGCCCGGGCGTGACCCGCGTGATGAGCTCCCCGCCCCCGTACTGCGGACGGACGTCTTGGATATGAAGGATCTTCTACCCGGTATGATCCTGAGCGGTACTGTGCGCAACGTCATTGATTTTGGAGTATTCGTCGATATCGGCGTACATCAGGACGGGCTTGTGCACATCTCGGAAATCGCTGATAAATTTATCCGTCACCCCTCGGAAATGGTATCCGTCGGAGATGTGATAAAAGTAGTTGTGCTTTCCGTAGATACCCAGAAAAAGCGTATATCCCTCTCAATGAAGCAGGTAAAAGATTTAAAAGACTGAGGCTCCACTGTTATAAACCAGATCTGTCAAGCCCCTTTCTGCCCCTCTGCGGTCCTTTGTTTTTTTAGTTTGATTTGCAAAGAAATGAGAATAAGAAGCGGTATTACGATTTGAAAAAATGGAGCAGAATAACTGTAAATTTCAGCCGCTTTGAACATCTGCATAGTATTTTTAAATATATAGACCGAGCTTATCATCATAAGCAAGGATATCGGGGCAGCTACTTTTTTATGATCGCTGATGTTGAACAGCTTTGCGATTCCTCTGCATCCTACATACAGGCAGACGGTTGACTTAACTAGACCAAAGACAATAAAATTGCCCGAGACCAAAACTTCAACCCTTGAGAAGAATTTTCCGACTTCAATGATCCCTGCGTTTGTGTAGGTTGGAAAGTACAGCGACTTAACCAAGGGAAATCCTAAAACCAGTGTATTCCCCAAGACTAACGCAAAAAGCAAAAGTCCCGAGAACAGAATAGCTTTCACATACAGTTTTGCAGGATTTTCTTTTGTGTCTACCGATGAAAACACTGTTATAAACAGGACCGTTTCCGCGAAAGGAAATACAAGTACGGAATAAGCCCCGGCGAGGACAGGCTTCAAATTATCGTAGAGGATAGGTTTTATATTGTCCAAATCCATGTTTTGGGTAGAAGACAATATCAGCAATATAACAACGAACATTGCGATCGGCATAATGAAAACATTTCCTCTGCCTAGGACTTCTATACCTTTTTTTACTGTAAAATACATAATGAGGCCAATACTTATTGCCACAACTATTTGAGGTGTTTCAGGGAAAGAAACTACATGAATATACTCCGTAAAATTCCTGATTACAAGTATTCCGAGAATAATCGCATATGCGCTGAAAAGAAAGGTGACTATTGCCCCGCCAAGTTTTCCAAGCACCATATAAGACAGATCGAAAAGATCCTTATCGGGCTCCAGCTTATTAATCCGTGCATAAATAAGAACTATCGGTATTGACATAACTGCACCGATAATAATGGATAGCCACGAATCTTGTTCGGCTTTAAGACTGCCGCCGGTCACTATAGAGCTTCCCATAGCAAACAGGATCATAATACTGACTGCCTGCTTGCCGCTGATTTTCTCATTTATCATATTTCACCTGCTCCGGAACTGTTTCAACCACCTTTGCCGTGAGAGCTAAGAGAGCCCTTGTTGAATGTTCCGCTGCCAATAATAGTTACCTTGCAATCGACGTTGAAATCAACTGTTTTGAATGTCTCGTCCCAGCCCTCTTTGTATTCTTCCCAGAGCCGCGGATGATTTCTATAAATCTGCCTGCCTATCCCAAATATATCGCTCTCCAGCTCTGACTGGGCTTTGTCTATCAGCTTGTATAGATCCCTTTCCATTTTATTTTCAAGGTTCTGTGCAATTTTTTTGACCTCGTCGCTTTTTGTGAAATCGGCCTTTGTGTCTATTTCGCCGATATTAACGTCTGTTTTAATCGTCACGTCCACGCGTATCTTATTGTCATCGTCAAATTTTATAGCTGTTTTACTTTTATTTTTTAAAATTTCGTAGGATATGAACGACTCCGTCTCGTCCTCCGCTTTGTAAGTCAACAATCCAGATTTTATTTTATTATTGATAATCGACAGATTCCTGCTCTCCTGCTCGTCTAAATACCCGATTAGTTTGTCACGCTTGAAAACGCCTGTTCCGCAGAGCTTTAATTCCTTCTTATCCTCTACGCTGATTATTTTGAATGTTGGAATTACGGCAGAGACGCCGTCGGAATTAATATCATTGTAAACCTTGTATGAGTGTACCGCGGGAGCATCGCCTAAGGGCTTTTCTGGTGTATCGAACAGCTCATCGACCTTATAGCAGACGATAGGAGAAAAAACACCATCCGTCATTAAAGCGTCTTTTGCGTCACAGCCTTTTGTAATCAATATATCCATTTCAATTCTGGCTTCGTGATCCCTAATCGTCAGGTCAAGGACTTCTCCAATACCTTTTTTGGCCAGCTCTTCACTTAAAAACATCACTTTGCAGTGCCCAAAATATAGCTTTTTTGAACTTATGGCAATAAGATCCCGAAGAGCCTCAAAAACAGTGTCTCCATCTGTTTCGATCACGTCTGTAGTTATTTTCTCATCTGAAACAGAGACGGTTTCTACAGACACGTGGTACTTTTTCCCTTGATGGCCCACATCGATTGCCATGCCCGAGACAGTTATCTGTTGGTCGATGTCCACATAACAGCTCGATAAAAGACAGAGGTTCATTAGTACAATAAAAATAATTATAATTCTTTTCCGCATTTTACTTTTTCCTGATTGGGTTTTTTTGTTCAAAGATCGGCCTTGTGATCATATATTTCCATGGTGCTCGAATAGCTTTATCTTTGGCTTCTTGGAAGTTGCCGGTTGTCAGATGAGAAGTATAGATGACGCCGAAAGATTCCAGTGAAAAAAGATGTATCAGAAGACCGATAAAGGCAAACGCATATCCATAGAGCCCCAGAATGCCTGTAGAAAATAGAAACAGAAACCGGAGTATAACAGTAGCACCTTTGATCTTCGTGTTTATAAGCCCTGTTATCGCTGTAACGGCTACGATTATGACCATAGGCGCGCTGATGAATTTTGCTTCAACCGCGGCCTGCCCTATTACCAAAGCTCCGACAATGCTCAGAGCCTGACCGATGTTTGAGGGCATTCTGATTCCCGCTTCTCTTATGATTTCAAATGTGATGAGCATAATAACGCATTCCATTATTGTCGGGAAAGGTATGCCCTTATGCGCCGCGATAATATTCAGGGCCAGATCTGTCGGTATCATCTCTCTGTGGTAGCTCGTAAAAGCGACATAGACAGCGGGGGTGCTGATCGATAATAAAAACCCCAAAATTCGCAATAATCTGCCGATAGATGCAAAATAAAAATTTAGGTAGTAGTCGTCGTTTGACTGAAAGTTTTCAATAAAAAGATAAGGTACTGTAAGCACAACAGGCGTTCCATCAAGAAAAAGAGCAACTCGCCCTTCCAGCAGCTTCGCCGCAATCACATCCGGCCTTTCGGAGATACCAATGGTCTTGAATAGAGACATAGGAGAATCCTTGATGAGCTCGCTAATATAGTTGACGTCAAGAACGCCGTCGATCTCAATTCTGTCCAGACGTCTGTTTAGTTCCTCAACAACTTTTTCGTCGGCCAGGCTTTCAAGATAACAGACGCAGGCTTTCGTGTTTGACCTTGTACCAAAAGTTCTGAATTTGAACTTCAGATCCGGCGTGTAAATCTTTCTCCTCAGCATCGACA
>JAAYCC010000147.1 GCA_012729875.1 Clostridiales bacterium
GCCCCGTATTTCGATGCCGTTAAGACACCTCTTACTCTTGAGGTACAGACCGATAAGGGCAAGTTCACTGTTCAGCTGAGTCCTGTAGGAGGCACAAAGGAGGACTATGCCAAGGGCAACGAGACCTCCGAGGGCATAATAATGAGCCTTCAGGACATGCAGAACATAATTGACAGAGCTCAGGGAGGAAACAAAAAAGCGCTCTCATACAGCACGGTACTTGTTAAGGTTAACGATATTTCTAAGGTTGCGGAGGCGGAAAACGAGATCAAGGCCCTCGGCTACAATACAAGTTCCATGGAGAGTATAAGGAAGCCCATGGAGAAGGAGGCCCGCCAAAAACAGCTGATGCTGGGCGGACTCGGAGCTATATCACTGTTTGTTGCGGCACTGGGCATCACGAACACCATGATCATGTCCATATCCGAGCGGACAAAGGAAATAGGCATAATGAAGTCCTTGGGATGCTATGTGAACGACATCCGCTTTATGTTCCTCTCGGAAGCAGGTGCTATAGGACTAATAGGCGGGATTGTCGGATGTGTTGTCAGCCTTGTTGTTTCTATAATTATAAATCTTGTTTCAATAGGGGGACCGCCTACGCCCGCGGGCTTTGTCCTTGCCATAGTAGGCGGTGAGGGAGTCTCTAGAATCTCCGTTATACCACCGTGGCTCATGCTGTTTGCCATTGTGTTTTCCATTGCGATAGGTCTTGGCTCCGGCTACTATCCGGCAAACAAAGCAGTACAGATTTCGGCGCTTGAGGCTATAAAATCCGAGTAGACGGAAAAACCGACATCCCCCTCAAATTTGCAATTCGCCGACATGGTCCGTCTGCGAAGAGAAAAACAATATTGTAAGAGACTGCGGCCTGACGGCAAAATCGAAGGGGCAGTTACGGAAAACGGCGGGTACGAACTGCCGGTTTCTGTAACTGCCCCTTATTTTTTATTTCCTAGATACACATAAAACCATTGTTATAAACGAAGGCAACATGATCCAGAAAGATACAGCCCCTGTAAATGCCAATATTACTCTCATCGTCAAGGAAAGGTAGGTTGCGAGAACAACCATGGAAAAAATGATGAAAATAGCAGCAGTTATCAGAATAACTGGTGAATACTTACGCAGGCTGTTACAGGAAAACAAGGTGTGACATTTTTCTGCCACTATACTTTCGCATAGCCCATATTTTACCCTGAGGATCGACGTGGTAATAAAAAGGACAATTGCAAATGCCAGTGCAAACGGAAGCATCTCTCTGACATATAGGATATTACCAAAGTACCAGATCAACACGTTTGCAACACCGAGTACGAGACCGATAAAAAGCAACAGGACTATTGAAACGCAGCATTCTTTTCTCCTGCACATAATAACACCTCCTTTACCGCAAACTGTTTCTCACCTATCTACAAGATATGTATGCAGCTGTAAAAATGACAATCGTCATGTACACCGCAGTGCTGTCTAAACATATACATCTTAATATATATTAATTAGAATAATCGTTTATGACAGTCTAAATATATAGTGCAAGCGGCCGGTTATTATCTCTTTCATAAATAAATTGACCGTGAGCTAAATATATTTACCAGAGAGCCTTTGCAGCAGTATTAGGAGCGGTTTGTGTTATAGATGCTGGGATGCGGGGTAAACCCGGGGGAGATACGTCAATGGCGCTTAAGCTTATGTATATTACAAAAGATCCGGACGTGGCGCGGATTGCGCAGAGCGTCGGCGTAGACAGAATAATAATTGATCTAGAGAGACTGGGTAAGGCGGAGCGCCAAAAGAATATAGACTCGGTCAAGTCGGATCATACGGTTGAGGACGTTGCCGTATTGAGGCGCCATTTGGACCGGGCAGAGCTGGTCGTAAGGGTTGATCCCCTGAATTCATGCTCGCAGCAGGAAATACGCAGGGTAATCAATAACGGTGCGGACATCGTTATGCTGCCCATGTTCAGGACTGCGGAAGAAGTAAAAGAGTTTATTGGCATTGTATCCGGCAGAGCCAAAACCATGCTTTTACTCGAAACTGCTGAAGCGGAAGCCCACATAGACGAGATACTCATGTTACCGGGTATAGACGAAATACATATAGGGCTGAACGACCTCCATCTCGCACATAACATGAAATTCATGTTCGAGCTTCTGGCGGACGGTACGGTTGAATATCTCTGCGGGAAAATCGCGGAAAAGAAAATACCATATGGTTTTGGCGGCGTCTCCGGGATCGGCGGGGGAAGCCTGCCTGCCGAGCGGATACTGGCGGAACACCACCGTCTGGGTTCGTCTATGGTAATTCTTTCAAGAAGCTTCTGCGACCCCGGCAAAACAACGGATATACGTGAAGTCGGACGTGTTTTTGAAAACGGGGTAGAGGCGATTCGTGAATTTGAGAGATTCCTTTTCAGCAGGGATGAGGAGTATTTCCGCGATAACAAGACTGAGATAAAGAACATAGTATACGGTATTGTGGGCTGCGGTCTAGGTTCGGAGGAGAGATGAAGCTGGATAAGGAGATTCTGTCTGCGCTGGCGGATAAGTTCGGCGATGCGTTTTACATACTGGATATCGAAAAATTGATTCTGAATTTCAGAGAGCTCAAAGGAGCGTTCTCACGGTATTACCCGAATTTTGATATCGCGTATTCGTATAAAACGAATTACACCCCGGCGATATGCAGGGAAATCGAAAGACTCGGCGGATACGCCGAGGTGGTTTCCGAAATGGAGTATGAGCTGGCAAAGCGGATAGGCGTTGCTCCCGGCAGGATAATACTAAACGGCCCCGTAAAGAGCCGGGCTGCGGTTTGCGAGCTGCTGCTCTCTGGAGGGCAGGTCAATATCGAGTCGGAAAACGAACTGGAAATTCTTGAAAGAGTCTGTGCGGGGCACCGGAAAAAAAAGCTCCGTGTCGGGATCAGGTGCAACTATGATATATCCGACGGAGTTATTTCCCGTTTCGGAATAGATACCGGCTCACCGGAATTCGAGAGAGTACTTCGGTATATTAAAAAAGAAGATTGCCTTACCCTCTCGGGCCTGCACTGCCATTTTGCGCAGCGAAACATGAAAGCCTGGAAAAACAGGGTGTCGGGGATGCTGGAGCTTATAAGAGGTCTTGAGCTGGAAAAAATCGAATCCATTGATTTCGGGGGCGGGCTGTACGGAAAAATGGGCGATTCGCTTAAAGAGCAGTTTCCAGACCCGATCCCATGCTTTGAGGAGTATGCCGAAGCGGTAGCGGGACCTCTTTCCGAGTACTATAGGGATGACGATGAACCGCCAAAGCTCCTTGTAGAGCCTGGCAGCGCCATTGTCGGAGATGTTATGAGTTTTGCGGCGAGAGTTACCGGCATCAAAACTGTCCGCGGCAAACCTATTGCTACCTTGAACGGCAGTGTTTACAACATTAATCCGACACTTAATGGAAAGAACCTGCCCTTTGCCGTCTACCACCAAAACCCTGGTCCGCATAGGATATATAAGGACATAGACCTCTGCGGATATACCTGCGTTGAAAACGACCGCTTATTCCGGGGCTACTCGGGAGAGCTGGATGTGGGAGACTGGGTCATATTTGAAAATGTCGGCTCTTATTCGGTCGTTATGAAGCCGCCCTTCATTTTTCCAAACGTTCCGATAATCCGCTATGACGGGCGTTCCGGCGGGACGGAGCTTGTTAAATCGGCGGAGACTTTTGACGATATTTTCCGGACCTATTCGTTTGATGAAATCTGTGAGGTGTGAGCTTTGCGATGCCGGTTTTGAAACGGATCATGGATGTGCTCCTTTCGCTGCTTGCAGTGATTGTTTTTATGCCTGTTTTTATACTTATAGCAGTTTTGATAAAGCTGGACTCCGCTGGGCCTGTGCTGTTTCGCCAGCGGAGGATAGGCAGGCGCGGCAAAACCTTTTACATATGCAAATTCCGTACGATGATAGTAAATGCGGAGAGCATAGGTGATGGGCTTTTCAATTACGAAGATGATTTCAGAGTGACTAAGATAGGTAGGGCGCTCAGGAAAACCAGCATGGATGAGGCGCCGCAGCTAATAAATGTTTTGAAGGGCGAGATGTCTATCGTCGGGCCGCGCCCGCCTGTGATATATGAGCACGGTGAATATTCCGAATACCCCGAAGAGTGGAAAAGGCGGTTTATCGTGCGCCCGGGCGTAACGGGACTTGCACAGGTAAACGGCAGAAATGAGCTTACCTGGGAGCAGAAGATAAGTCTCGATAACAAATACTTAGATCTTTTCAAAAAATACGGGGTTTTAATTGATATCAGGATAATGTTAATTACCGTCGGCAGGGTTATTTGTATGGCTTCCACGTACGAGAGGCGTGAAAACGCTGAAACTAGAGTTGAAAGCGCGGTGAAAAAGGCTATGGACGGCACAGGTGACAGGCTGATTTGGCTTAACGGGGATATAGTTCCCGTGGCGGATGCAAAAATTAATGTTTTATCTCCGACTGCACAATTTGGACTTAATGTGTTTGAGGGGATACGCTGTTACTGGAGCGAGAGCGAAAAGCAGCTCTTCGCATTCAGGCTTGACGACCACTATATTCGGCTGAGGAACTCTCTTAAAATGCTGAGAATGGAGGACAAATATTCCTTTTCGGAGATGCAGAAGGGGCTTGTCGACGTTGTGAGGGCAAACAATTACAGGGAGGATATCGCCGTACGCCAGACGGTCTTTGTGGACGGGTTCGGCAGCTGGGCCTCAGGCGAGCCTACCGGAATGTTTATCTCGCCCATTCCGCGGGGCAGAGCGTACCCCGATAAGTCCGGGATAAGCAGCTGCATAAGCTCGTGGGAGCGCATTTGTGAGCGCGATATGTCCCCGAAGATCAAGGTCGGCGCAAATTATATCAACAGCCGCATGGCCCAGCTTGAAGCATTGCGAAACGGCTATGATTCGGCGATATTTATTAACAGTCAGGGGAAAATTTCCGAAGGGCCCGGCTCCTGCCTGTTTATTATCCGCGGCAGCAGGCTGATAACCCCGCCCTGCACGGCGTCTGTTTTGGAGAGCATTACACGGGATACGCTGATTAAGATTGCCGGAGGAGAACTCGGAGTTGAGACAGTCGAGCGGGATATAGACCGCACTGAGCTCTACATCTGTGACGAGGCGTTTTTCTGCGGCTCGTCAATGGAGGTGGTACCTATAGCGAGTGTGGACGGAATCGAATTGGGCCCAGGATCTGTTACGGAACGGCTGAGAAGCCTGTTTTTTA
>JAAYCC010000020.1 GCA_012729875.1 Clostridiales bacterium
GAGATCCGGATTTATATCGGATGTTGACGGCACCGAATACACCTACTATACCGTATCTGTGGCGGGAGCCGCCGAGAGCGGCGAGGCCGTTGAGACCGTAGAAGACATTGAGTCGATCATACACAATGCCTTTGGAGACGACGCGCCCTATCGAGCGGCGGGCAGCACACAGACTGTCCGGGACCTCGCCGAGGCCACTAAAAAAGACTTTGTAGTGGTCTCTATCGTGTCCGCCGTGCTCATACTCATTATTCTGGTTATAACTTTCCGTACTCTCCTGCTGCCGCTTTTAATGGTGGCGGTCATCGAGCTTGCAATTTTGCTGAATATGTCTATAAGCGCGCTGAGCGGCAGCAGCATCAACTTTATGACTTATGTGGTAATATCGGCTATACAGCTCGGCGCTACCATCGACTATGCGATACTGCTGGTCAAGAACTACAGGCTCGCCCTGCCGGCGAGTGAATCGCCCGCTGAAGCTGTGGCCCAAGCTATTAAAAACAGCGCGTTTTCGATACTCATCAGTATGTTTATACTTTCCGGGGCCTGCCTCTCGGTGTACTTTGTATCCAGTGACAAAATTATCCGCGAGATAACGATGATGATAGCCCGAGGGGCGGCAATAAGCGCGGTACTTGTGCTGTTTATTCTGCCAGCCCTGCTCTCGCTGAAAAAGAATAAGAGACTCGGCATATGAGGACATACGCAATCAGCCGAATATCTTGCCAGACTAAAAACAGGCGCCAAAAAGGCGCCTGTTTTCAGTCTGGTTCAGACCATATTGTATTTTGGGCGCGCAGCGCGGGCAGAATGAACTCAAACTGTGAAAACTTATCCGTTCTTCGGACAGCCCACGGTCTTTAGTCTGTTAGACCGTCGCCGGTTAGAACATCGTATATACTTCCGTTGAGCATTCTGACCATAATGCCGATAACCTCTTCGGGCGGCTGATCCATACCGCCCCGTATCCAGTCGAGGAAGGTGCCTATAAAAGCATGGGAATAGAACCTTGCAATGAACTCTTTGTCCGAATTGGGTATGTTCTTGTTCTTGTCTATACTCTCGCAGAAGGTCCGCAGAAGCTTGCGCGTAAACCTCAAGAGATAAGCTTTTATGGACTCCAGCTCTATTGAGTTGAACACATTGTGTATTATCATCCGGTGGTCCATAAGATAGTGCATGGACTGCAGACAGCCCTCCTGCCAGTGACCGTGTATCGGATTCTGGAAGAGCACCTTATCCGCCTCTGAGTTAAAAATGTCGTCTATTAAGTCATATAAATCTCTGTAGTGGTAATAAAAAGTATTTCGGTTTATGCCACAGGCCTCTACAAGGTTTTTGACGGTTATTTTGGAGAGCGGCTTTTGCTCAAGCAGCTCAAGAAATGTTGCTCTTATTTCTTTTTTTGTAAAACCTGCCACTGCATACCTCCCCTTTCTTAATCTTGTCTCCCTTCAGATATAGTCATTTTAACATGTACAAAGCAGTAAAAAAAGTAAAAGTCCGACATTTTCCATATATTTTGTAATTTATTTAGTTACATATAGAAAATCAGCGGTTCTGAATTCAATGTACCCCAAAAATCTTCCTTTTTTTCTAAGTGAATAAATTTGGCATAGTGAGCAAAGAGTGAATAAACCTGCACAATTACCCAATACCCTATGAGCCGTGTAAAACCCTGTAACCATTGGTATTGCAGGGTTTGGGGCCTAAGCCAACCCCCCGGGGGGCTTGTGAACCAATTGACATTGTGTTAGCATCTGCGCAAGAGTTATATATTCGTCCATAGACGACAACGGTATAAATAAGAAGCTATAAATAGCGGAGCCGGAATGCAAAACGATAATTTTTATACAGCTGCTGATTATACATAATGGAACGGCTGAGAGTTATACGGGAGAGGTGGGCTTCAATGAAAGCTGTTGAGGCAAAAGAGATATTGCACTCCTATGAGTCTCCCGGCAGCCAAAATCGCTCTCTGAACGGGGTCAATTTGTCTGTTGACCAGGGTGAATTTGTTGCGATACTTGGTCACAACGGCTGTGGCAAGTCTACGCTTGTTAAGCATTTTAATGCGCTTATTCCCCTGCAGCAGGGAGACCTGACCGTTGCGGGGCTGGACGCAAAAAGC
>JAAYCC010000148.1 GCA_012729875.1 Clostridiales bacterium
AGAGAGCTCGGCAGTGCGGCGCTCCCCTATTCGCCGGTCTCGCTGTCCTCACAGAAGTCTAAGCTTCTGGTATTCGGCACCGCAGGCATAACTGTATTTTCCCGCGATATGGACCCGATAAAGGAGAGCGCACCCGTTTCCGGCTACAAAAGCGCAGTCCTCATGCCCGACAGCGATGTTATGTTGCTCGCGGCTTATCATGGAGAGAAGATAACACTCAAATGAGCTGGCCCTCATTTGGGAAGCAAAGCAAAAATGTGAGGTAGGATATGAAAATTGTATTTGAGCTTGTGTTTATCGCTATTTTGGGTTCAAGTATATGGACGGGCTACAAAAAAGGGCTTGCGGCTGGCATAGCCACCCTGCTTTCAATAATAATATCTATGTATGTGGGTAATCTGCTGGCAGAAACTTTTTCCCCGGAAGTCTCTAAGGTAATCCGCCCCTTTGTGGAGGGTTATATGGAGGGCACCTCCGGCATCATTGACAAATCTCTTGTAGAGATTGTTGGCGACACACAGGGTCTGTCAGTGGAAGATTCCGTCAAGCAAAAGCCAGATATCGCCCATGAGCTCTGCCGGGTCAGCTTTATCAAGATGAGCGTTTATCCCAATACGGCCAGTAAAATGGCAGACAAAGCCGTGGGACTGTATAAGCATTCAAAGATAAGCATTACTAAAGCCATTATCGATGTAATGAGCAACACCATAGCATATTATATTACTTTTATAGTTTTCTTTACTCTGGCAATAATCATATTAACAGTCATTATAAATCTAATAAATCCCAGCTTGAAAATTCCCAACGTGCAAAGACTCAATCTTATAGGAGGAATAACCGCGGGTACCCTCATCGGTCTTTTCTTCTGTGTATTTGCCTCATTAATACTCAAGTTTATTGGGCCGTTCATATCGCAGGAGAGCTCAAACGGACTGCTCATATCCAAGCTGTTTCTCAATACGAACTTTATGTCATGGTTCCTGCCATACTAACAGCAGCAATCAGATTATACCCCATTCTTTTTTCAAGGAGCTACTAATATGCAGCCAACACTGTGTTCCCGCTGTAAGACCAATATGGCGGTCATATTTATTTCAAAAGTCGAGAACGGAGTCTCCAAAAACGAGGGCCTCTGCCTGAAATGCGCCCGTGAGCTTCATGTAAAGCCCATGGACGACATAATGGCCAAGATGGGCATCACCGATGAGGATCTTGAAACCCTGACTACCGAGATGACCAACATGTTGGGCCGTCCCGACGCTATAAAGGACATTGAGCCGATAGACGACACAGACAATACGGACGAAGACATCGGCAAAACCGCAACTTTTCCCTATCTGAACCGTCTTTTCGGCAACGACAGCAGCTTTAGCCCCATGGCCACCAGCTTTACACAGCCGCCCAGCGAAAACGGCAGCCGCCCATCCCCAAAAAAGGTGACCGACCGCGACACGGGCTTGCCGCGCGCCGGGAAGCGCAAATATCTCGATAACTACTGTATTGACCTGACGGCAAAGGCCAGAAACGGTCAGCTTGACAATATGATCGGGCGCGAGGAGGAACTGGAACGTGTTATTCAGATACTCAACCGCCGGCAGAAGAACAACCCCTGCCTTATAGGCGAACCGGGCGTCGGCAAAACCGCCATTGCCGAGGGCCTTTCCCAACGCATATCCTGCGGAGAGGTGCCCTATAAGCTCCGTGATAAGGAGGTCATGCTGCTGGACCTGACCTCGCTCGTAGCGGGCACCCAGTTCCGCGGCCAGTTCGAGTCGCGTATGAAGGGCCTCATTGAGGAGATCCGCAGCGAGGGCAATATCATCCTCGTAATCGACGAGATACACAATATTGTCGGTGCGGGTGATGCCGAGGGTAGCATGAACGCCGCCAATATACTGAAGCCCGCACTTTCCAGAGGCGAGATCCAGGTCATAGGCGCGACCACCTTTACCGAATACCGCAAGCACATCGAGAAGGACTCCGCACTGGAACGCCGTTTCCAGCCCGTCACCGTGGCCGAGCCGTCCCTTGAAGACAGCGTCACGATCCTCAAGGGCATAAAGCACTACTACGAGGACTATCACGGCGTTGAAGTCACGGATGATATGTGCCGCAGGGCCGTAACCCTCTCCGAGCGCTATATCACCGACCGCTACCTTCCCGACAAAGCTATCGACCTCATAGACGAGGCCTGCTCTGATGTGAATCTCAAAAGCCCCGATATCGAACGCGCAGCGCAAATCGCGAAGGAACTGGCCGACCTGGACAGGGAGAGAGATCTGCTTTTGGCGGACACTGAGAGCGACAACTACGAGAGGCTTGCCGCCATCCGAAGCACAAGCCTGCAGCTCACAGACGAACACCATCAGATCAGGGCGAAGGGCCGTCCGAAACTTACCGAGGACAATCTCGCCAGAGTTATAGAGCTTTGGACAAAGATACCCGCGAGCAACATCTGTGAGGACGAGTATGACCGTCTCAGCGAACTGCATCTGCGTCTTAAGAAACATATCATCGGTCAGGACGAGGCCGTGGACACTGTCTGTGCCGCCATAAAACGCAACCGCATAGGTCTCTCCGCAAAGCACAAGCCCGTCAGCTTCATTTTCGTGGGCAGTACAGGTGTCGGCAAGACAGAGCTTGTAAAGCGCCTCTCAGCGGACCTCTTCAATACGCCCGAATCTCTGATACGTCTGGATATGTCCGAGTTCATGGAGAAACACTCCGTGTCCCGCATAATCGGTTCTCCCCCAGGCTACGTCGGCTATGACGAAGCCGGACAGCTGACCGAGAAAATCCGCCGCAAGCCCTATTCCGTCGTTCTCTTCGATGAGATTGAAAAAGCCCACCCAGATGTTATGAATGTCCTTTTGCAAATCCTTGACGACGGCAGGATAACCGACGCTCAGGGCAGAACGGTCAACTTTGAGAACACTGTAATAATCATGACCACCAATGCCGGCAGCGACAAGAAGGACGGCACCGTCGGCTTTGGCGGCAGTGTGTCCGATCAGGGAAAGGAAAAGGCTTTAAAGGCCCTGAAGGAGTTCCTGCGTCCCGAATTTATCAACCGCGTGGACGAGATAGTCTACTTCAGCCGTCTGACAGAGGATAACTTCCGCGAAATAGCAAAGCTAATGCTGAAAGAGCTTGTCGACGTCATGGCAGAAAAAGACATAGCTCTGAGCTTCGACGAAAGTCTAATTGACTACCTGTCCGATAAAAGCTATTCTCTCACCTACGGCGCGCGAAACCTCCGCCGCCTTATCCAAAAGGAGGTCGAGGATACCATCGCCGCAGAAATCATCGATAACCACCGCGGCAGGGTCTCCGAAATTCATATCAGCTCCGACGGCAAGAAGGTCTCAGTCACTGCTAAATAAACATTAAAAGAGCACGGCATGTCTCTATCTGCCGTGCTCTTTTGCGCGCTTTAAGCTCATTCGTAATAATTCAGCGAAACCAGATCACAGATTATCGCTTCGGCTCTCTTTTCGTCCAAAGCCGCAAAGCACTCATCCATATCTCCGGGAATTGTAACCACAAATTTCGGCTTTTCGTTAAGTTCGGGATACTCCGCCAGAACGCTCTGGAAATAGCCCGTATTGCCGACGGTCAGAGTCTTGCCGGAAAGCCCTCTTATGCTGTGTATACCAGATCCCCTCAGCGTAGCAACCACCACGGTGTTTTTCATGTATACCGGGGACTGGTCAATATTTTCCGCATCGGCATCATATGCGTATCCGCCCATTACGCAGTCCACATTGCCTGAGCCTAGCTCCACCTCCGCATCGGCCGCGTCTATTGAGACAAATTTTGCTTTCCAGCCGAGCAGGTCGCAGAAGGCCTGCGAGAGCTCGACATCAAAGCCCGTGGGTTTGCCCTTTATGTCTGTCCCTGAAATAGGGAGTCTGCCTGAGTCGTAGCCGATGATATATGTCCGCTTCTCTATCTCTGTCTCTGCAGCAAGCTTTTCAAGCGCTCCGGTGTCACCCTCCGACTCAGACAGGTCCTTGCCAAACCATTTGGTGGAGAGAGCGGACACCGTATTATTTCCCTGCAGGACTTTCAGCGCGGCTATAACAGCGTCGCCCGAGGTATCGCCCTTGCGGAACGCGATGCAGAACTGCTGCATCTCCAGACGCTTTATAACACTATATTTTGAGTTCCCGCCGGCACAGCCGCAGAGTGAAATGAGCAGTATCGGTATTAGAACTAGAGCCATTGCGGATCTAAACCTTTTCATATTAAAAACACCCTTTGAAAGTGATAAAAATAAAAAATACACCGCCGACGGAGCACATGTCCGCAGGCGGTGATTATTTTATTATACTTCCCGTTACAATTCAAGTAGATTTTGTAAACAACACCTGGCTCACTCATTTGAATAGCGGGAGAGAAACTGCCTTGTACGCTCCTCGCGGGGATTCGCAAGCACCTGCTCGGGGCTGCCCTGCTCAACAATCACTCCGCCGTCCATAAATATGACCCTGTCCGCCACATCGCGGGCAAACGCCATCTCATGAGTGACGATTATCATGGTGGTTTTCTTCTCCGCAAGGCCGCGTATTACCCGAAGGACCTCGCCCGTCAGCTCCGGGTCGAGGGCGCTGGTGGGCTCGTCAAAGCAGAGGATATCCGGGTGCAGCGCCAACGCCCGCGCAATCGCCACACGCTGCTGCTGTCCCCCCGAGAGCTGGTGGGGGTAGCAGTGCAGCTTTTCGAGAAGTCCCATCTGGTTCAAATTCTCACGGGCTGCATTTTCAATATCTGCAAGCACCGTCTTTTTGTTTTGTCTGTAGCCGGGAAGCTCCTTCGCCAGCAGCTCGGACGCGAGGCACACATTCTGAAGAACCGTATACTGCGGAAACAGGTTGAAGTTCTGGAACACAAGACCGAAATGCAGGCGTTTTTTTCTTATCTCGCTCTCCGTTTTTGTGACCGGGTCCAAAGCGTCAAAAATGACTTTGCCGTTGACCGAGATGCTACCTCCGTCAGGGTGCTCCAGAAAATTCAGACAGCGCA
>JAAYCC010000149.1 GCA_012729875.1 Clostridiales bacterium
ACAGCCGAGAACATGGAAGCTGCAAACAGCCGTATCCGCGACACAGACATGGCCAAGGAAATGATGAACTACACCAAGATGAACATCCTCTCCCAGGCCGCACAGGCAATGCTCGCTCAGGCGAACCAGCAGCCCCAGAACATCCTCCAGCTCCTCCAGTAAGAAGGAAATCTCGAAGATCAGTTCATTCTTCAAAACACATAAGGGACGGTCTATACCGTCCCTTTTTTTTATTTAAGGTAAATTGTGTATAAGCCCCCGTACCTTCCGGTACGGGGGGGGTTACGCAATTTAGCGTCCCATATCTATCGCCTTGTTTATCATTACCTTCACAACGGAGAGAGCCGTCAGATTTGCCTCATAGGCGTTGCCTGCCGCCATAAGGTCGATTATCTCCTCTGTCCTGTCCACATTGGGATAGAGGACATAACCGTTCTCATCGGCATTGGGGTTGTCCGGCTCATATCTGGGGATAAAGTCCCTGTCGCTCTCGACAACCTGTGAGACCTTTACGCCGCCCTTGACCTTGTTCTTCGCTTTACCGAGCTCGTCGGCAAAGGAGAGCGGTATCTCCTGCATGACCACCTGCTGCCTTCGGTAAGGCTCTCCGCCGGACGTCTCGGTCGTCTCCGCATTGGCCAGATTCTGAGTTATGATTTCCGTTCTGAAGCGCTCTGCCGTAAGGGCAGAGCCCACGATATCCAATGATGAGCAGAATCCCACTTGCTCGCCTCCGATCCCTGTGTGCGTAATAATATAATTACATGTTTGAATTCAATACATAGTTGTATTTATCAAATTCCGAGTTGACTTTGTTGAGCAGCATACTGTACTTCACATATGCCTTGTACATCGAGATATACTCGGTCTCCGCATCGACATTGTTGCCGTCCGCTCTTTTTGACACCTCGTCGCTCGTATTTATCTTAACATCGATTCTACCGATCCCGGACGTGCCGCTTCTTTTGTTCTCGGCCTCGCGCATCACACCTTCAAAAGACAGGCTTTTGGATTTATAGCCCGGCGTCTCAATGTTCGCGATATTCTGAGAGTTTATCTTCTGCTGCATCCACGCCAGATCCGTTCCGGCCTCCAAAGTTTTGAATTTGCTTGAATTGAAGAACATCGGCCTCTCTCCTTCGGGAAAAACTTTTAGCTGCGTGTAAGCTTGTTAGCCTCGGAAAACGCATCCCTGAGCTCTTGAATCATGCCTATAACCTCTGCGATTTCGGAGGAATCCTTTTTTATATTCGCATTTATTATAACACGATTAAAAAAATTGTAAATATCATTTAGGTTATTTGAGATCTCATAGTCAAAATTGAGCGAAGCTTTCAGCTCACTAATTATGTGCTGGGACTTTTGCAGGGTACGGTTGATCTCCGCAATATCGCTGTTTTCGAAGGCAAGCTGCGCTAAGCTCAGCTGTTTTATAAGCTCATCGAATACCGCAATAAGCATCTGCCCCGGTGTCATAGTCATAACAGACTGCTGTTTATATGCCTGATAAGGGTTCGTAGTCATATTTTTACCTCGCCACAATACTCTTTATGGTGTTTTTAATTATTGCTGAAAAAGGTCGAAGTAATCATGGAGCTCTGTGAGCTGTACTGGGCTATGATAGACTCCATGGCATTGAACTTGTTCCAATAGCGGGTGCGCTCTTTTTCATACTTAGTCTGCAGGTCCCTGAGCTTGTCATTTATTCTGCCAAGCTCAAAATACATGTCATTTTGCTTTGAATATGCCGTGTATCCTTCCGCGCCCGCTATCCGTACAAGCGATCCGGGGGAAGACATGCTCAGCTTTGCATACTCCTCACATGTGCGGCCTAGCTGTGTAGCCAGTCCATTCTCCGAATCTGTAAAGAGTCTTCCCACAGCCTCTGGATCGGACGCGATTGCGCCGCGCAATAATGTCTCATTCAAAGTCAGTTTTCCTGAGAGATTTTTTTCCGTGGTTTCAATACCTATGCTGTATCCAGCTAAGCCTGCGCTTTCCACCTTAGTATAAAACGCCGACCTCATCGAGCGCAAGAACGCGCCGATATTCGGGTCGCTTCGCAAAAGGCCCGTCTTTGCTTTCTCTGTCCACCGCTTGATTTCGTCGTCAGACATCTCCTTCTTCTGAGCGTCCGTCAAGGGGGCATAGTTCTTATATTCGGCATCCTCTGTCATATATCCGTAGAGCTCGTCCGCCAGTTTGTTGTAGTCCTCTACAAAGGACTTGACAGCATCAACTAT
>JAAYCC010000150.1 GCA_012729875.1 Clostridiales bacterium
ACACCGAAGATGAGGATGACCGTATCAAAGTCGCCGTCATTGGAAAGCCCAATGTGGGCAAATCCTCTCTTGTGAACCTCATTCTCGGCGAAAACCGCTGCATAGTATCCGACATTGCCGGAACCACCCGGGACGCGATAGACAGCCGCGTGGACAACAAATATGGCAAATATGTCTTTATCGACACGGCGGGTATACGGCGCAAGTCGAAAGTGGACGACCGCATTGAAAAATTTTCGGTAATGCGCGCGCAGCTCGCCATTGAGCGGGCCGATGTGTGCCTTATCATGCTGGATGCGCGAGAGGGCGTAACCGAGCAGGATACAAAGATAGCGGGTCTTGCGCACGAGGCGGGCAAAGCCAGTATAGTCATAGTCAACAAGTGGGATCTTATCGACAAAGACTCAAAAACCATGGACTCCATGCGAAAGGACGTCTTGAGAGACCTCAGCTTTATGTCCTACGCCCCGGTGCTTTTCATATCTGCCGTGACAGGTCAGAGGGTGGACCGTGTTTTTGAACTGGTCAACTACGTCAACGACCAGAGCACCATGCGCATAACCACCGGTATGCTCAACAATGTCCTGGAGGACGCTCAGGCGAGAGTACAGCCTCCCTCCGACAGGGGTAAACGCCTGAAAATTTATTATATGACGCAGACCGGCATCAAGCCGCCGAATTTTGTGATTTTTTGTAACAGCCGGGAATTGTTCCACTTTTCATACCAGCGTTACATCGAAAACCAGATACGCAGCGTGTTCGGCCTTGAGGGTACGCCGATCCGTATGGTTATAAGACAGAAAGGTGACAAGGGATAATGAATCAAATGATCCTGTTCTTAGTCCTTACCGCATTGGTCTCATACTGTCTCGGCGGCATCAACGGGGCGATAATAACGTCGGTCAACTACTTCAAAAAGGATGTCCGCAACTTTGGCAGCGGTAACGCGGGGCTTACGAATTTTTCCCGGACCTTCGGCGAGGAGCACGTTCTGCTTGTGCTGTTCGTGGATGTCGTGAAAACAATAATAGCCGTGTGGTTTGGCGGTTGGCTTATGGGGCGTCTCGGCCTTGCGGATATCGGCAAGCTCTTTGCCGGTTTCTGTACTATTCTGGGGCACATCTATCCCCCGTATTACAGCTTTCGCGGCGGCAAAGGCAGCCTTTGCTCATGCGCGCTTGCCTTTATGGTGGACTGGCGTTTGGGACTCATCGGCATTATCATTTTCCTTGTCGTCGTCATTTTCACAAAATATGTCTCCCTCGGCTCCATTATAGCTGTGCTGAGCCTGCCTGTTGTGCTGTGGAGTCTTGGCTTCACAGGGCTGGAGGGCCTTCTTGGGCTGTTCTGTGCCACAGTGGTAATCTTCGCCCACCGGGAGAATATAAAAAGACTGCTGAACGGAACGGAGAGCAAACTGTCCATAGGCAGTAAGGGACGAAACAAATAGCTGGCAGATTATATACGCAATGAAACGGGGCGCGCCTTTTGGCACGCCCCGTTTTTGCTTAAGCGTCAAGAACTTTTGTATATACAAAAAAATGCCCGCCGAAATTCTCGGCGGGCCGAATATTTTGCTTGGCGTAGAAGCTCCCGAAAAAGTCGGGGGATAAGTGACTAAATGTATGTTTGTTTACCGCGCTGGGTCGTATCTTTCCCACTAGATGTAGTATAGCACAGCTTTTTGATAAAATCAACAGTTATTCGTCAATTTCATACATTTTCCAAAACGCCGGACTAATTCTCAAGCATCTCACGGAAAGCCTCGACACGGATGCCTAGCTGACCCTGGGCCGACATCTGCTCGTCACGTTCCAGTTGGAGATTGGGTATGCCCGCCTTGTTAAGGATGTCGGAGAATACGGCAACTTCAGTTTTCCACTTGTCACAGAAGCTCAGCTTTTCAAGGATGACCCCGTCTACACGGTATTCTTCAACAGCTTTCAGGACATACTCGTGGAGCGCGTCGCTGCCGTCTACCATGCGTGGGCAGGAGCTACGGTTGAGATAGTAGGACGAAAGTGAGCCAAGGACGTCATTTTCGTCATAGACTATCTCGTCGCGCAAAAATCTAAGGCCGAAAGTGTGCATATCGGCGACGACAAGGCAGCCGCTGTCCTCGATCGCCTTGATATACTCGGGGTCGTCCAGTGCGCTGCCTACGACCATCACGCGGACGGGCCATGTCTTTTTGGGTTTGAGGTCAGCGGCATAGCTGAGATAAGACTTCAGCAGACCGATGTATTCCTCAATAGGCATTTCCGTGGCGGCAAGGGTCAGGCGAAGCGTCTCCTCACCCGAGACTACAGGTTCGTCCGCCTTGTGCAGATCGTAGAGCTGCTTAACAAGGCGCCTTGCCTCGTTATAGGTGTCCACACTGGCTCTGAGCTTTTCATTGGTAATCTCCGTACCGGTGTAGTCCTCAAGAGCTTTTTTCAGATCCTCAAGATCCCAGCTGAAATATTTTGCGGAGGATTCATTACACATTCTCGGCGCGTCGATCTGATGCAGAAACTGTTTCTTGCCCTCCTTTTTGGAGACCATCTCCCAGTTGGAGTATACCAT
>JAAYCC010000151.1 GCA_012729875.1 Clostridiales bacterium
ATAAACAGTATGGTACACATTAGAGACAGCTTTCAGCCTGATATGGAGGCGCACAGGCAATATCAGTGGCTCTATTCCAACGTTTTCACACAGACCTACAAAAGACTTAAGCCTCTTTACGAAAAGAACTATGAATAACGGCGGGGTTTATATCCGCCATCTTCGACAGGAGGAAAAACCATGTCAACACATCCCTACAAGGGCTTTGAGCCCAAATGGTTCAACGGCGACTATTCCGACAAATCCTACCGCTCAATCTTCAAATGGGGAGAAAAGCACCAGATCAAGGCTCCCAAGGAAGCTCTCTACTCCATGATGAAGGAGCTTTTCGGACTGAACGACGAGGTGTTTCAGAGCTACTCCGAGGATTTGGGTCTTGACGAGGTCAGCTTCGAAGTACCCATCACTCTCACCGAGGCTCAGCTAAACAGGCTCCGCGGCATTGTCGGAAAAGAATTTGTCCGTACAGACGACTATGCCCGTCTTTCGGTTGCCTACGGCAAAACCATGTACGACCTAATGCGCCTGCGCCGCAAGATCGCCGAGAACATACCCGATGCGGTCGTATACCCCGGGAGCAAGGAACAGATTGAAGAGATCGTGAAGTTCTGCTGTGAAGAAAAGGTGCCTCTCTATGTATATGGCGGCGGCAGCTCCGTTACAAGAGGCGTTGAGTGTGTGAAGGGCGGGATATCCCTCGATATGCGGCTGCGCTTCAACAAGGTCGTGTCCTTTAACGAGACAGACCAGACAATTACGGTCGAGGCCGGAATGAGCGGGCCAGATCTCGAAAAGAATCTGAACGACGCTGTCCACCGTTTTGGCGCAAAGAGAGCCTATACCTGCGGCCATTTTCCCCAGAGCTTTGAATACTCCTCTGTGGGAGGCTGGGTCGTGACCCGCGGTGCGGGGCAGAACTCCACCTACTACGGCTGCATCTCCGATATAGTGATCGGTCAGGAATACGCCACACCGACAGGCAATATAAAGACCGACACATACCCCCGCAAATCCACAGGCCCGGACCTGGGGCAGATTATGATGGGCAGCGAGGGCACCTTTGGCGTGCTCACCCATGTTACGCTCAAGTTTTTCAGATATATGCCCGAAACCATAAAGCGCTTCTCATTCATGTTCCCGGACTGGGAAACCGCGCAGGCTGCCGCCCGTGAGATAATGCAGAGCGAGGCGGGGTACCCCAGCGTGTTCCGTCTCTCCGACCCGGAGGAGACCTCTATTATGCTGCACCTCTACGGTGTTCTGGATACACCGCTAAAGCACCTCTTCAGCATGAGAAAACTTGAGGTCGGGAAAATGTGCCTGTTTCTCGGCTTTACCAACGGGGAAAAGGGCTTTTCCAAAAACTGCGCAAAGCATGCCAAAAGAGTATGCCGCGAGTATGGCGGTATGAACCTTACAGGATATGTCACCAAAAAGTGGGAGGAAGGACGCTTTAACGACCCATATCTCCGCGACACGATGCAGGATTTCGGAATAGTCACAGACACCATGGAGTGCTCCGTCAACTGGAGCAACATGAGCCGTGTACATGCGGAGGTCAGAAAATTCTGCAAGTCCCGCCCCAACACCATCTGTATGACGCATATGAGCCATGTCTACCCGCAGGGGGCCAACTTGTATTGGATATTCATCACGCCTATGTCCGATCCCGAGGAGTACAGGGCATATCACGCGGGGATACTGGACGCCATACAGAAGTCCGGCGCCTCAATGAGCCA
>JAAYCC010000152.1 GCA_012729875.1 Clostridiales bacterium
AACTCGGCCGTCAGCGTCTATGGAGCTTATCCAGTTTTCTTCTTAGGATTTGTCTTCTTCGCCATGAACGGTGTAGGACTCACAATTCCCAGACTTATCAGGAACTATAAGAAGAACCGTCTGGCGGCAAAGGAGCAGAAGGCGAGTGCGGCAAGGCTTGCTCCGGCGGCAGCCGGGAAAACAGCCCCCGTCGCGGTTGCGGAAACGCCCGGAAAGCCCCTGAGAAGGGGGCGTAAAGCCATTGATATTCCCGTGGACGAGCCCACCGAGCCGGTCACTGAATATGTTGAAGAAAAGGTCGGCTTTTTCAACATAAGGCCCCGCGTTAAGACACCCGATCAGGTTCTCGCCGGAGCTGAGGACAGCGCGCCCCAACCCGCTGTGAAGGACTCCCCGCCGACGGATAAGGTCACTCCCATGAGCGTTGAGGAGGCCGCGGCTGTCGCAGGCGTTGCGGAGTCTGTCTCTCAGGTCTCCAGCAATACAGTAAAGCAGTCTGCCGCAAGCAAGAAAATAAGCCATGAGGAAGTTGACGCCCAGACCGAGGAGATTGCAAAATCCATTGTCGAGAAGGACAAGGAGCTCGACGGCGACCAGTATCGTTTCCCCCCCTTGTCCCTGCTGAAAACCGATGCTGCAGGCAAAACAAACATCGACGGCAGGGAGGAGATAGCTCTAAACCGCGAACGTCTTGAGAGTACAATACGCAGCTTTGGCGTCAGCGCATCCATTACAGGCGTCACCCGTGGCCCCACCGTCACCCGCTACGACCTTGAGCTGGAGCAGGGCGTAAAGCTTGCTAAGCTGACGAATCTCGCCGGCGACCTTGCGCTCTCACTCGGCGTGACAAGCGTTCGAATCGCCCCCATACCGGATAAGATATCCACTGTTGGCGTGGAGGTTCCGAATAAGCTGGTCAGCACAGTATACCTTCACGATATAATTGATTCTCCCGCCTTTAAAACAGCCAAATCCAAGCTTACTTTCGCCATTGGCGAGGACATCGGGGGCAACGCCGTTGTCGGCAACATTGCAAAGCTGCCCCATATGCTCATCGCGGGTACCACCGGCTCGGGCAAATCCGTGTGTATGAACTCTTTGATTCTGAGTATCCTCTACAAGGCCACCCCCGAGGAGGTACGCCTTATAATGATCGACCCAAAGATGGTCGAACTCGGCATCTACAATGGCGTTCCCCACCTCTATGTTCCCGTTGTCACAGACCCGAAAAAGGCGGCCGGAGCACTTCAGTGGGCTGTCGTTGAAATGCTGAAGCGGTACCGCCTGTTCTCAGAGGTCGGTGTGCGCGATCTTGCCAGTTATAACGCCCACCAGAAATCAGTCGGCGAACAGACGCTGCCCAGAGTGGTTATCGTCATTGACGAGCTCGCGGATTTGATGCTTGTCGCCTCCAAGGAGGTCGAAGAGAGCGTCTGCCGCGTTGCTCAGATGGGCCGCGCGTCAGGTATGCACCTTATAATTGCCACTCAGCGTCCCTCCGCGGATGTTATAACGGGTCTTATGAAGGCAAACATCCCCAGCCGCATTGCCTTTGCCGTCTCCTCGGCTATGGAGAGCCGCATAATCCTCGATAATGCCGGAGCTGAGAAGCTCATAGGCGCCGGAGATATGCTCTATTTCCCGCTGGGATCAGGCAAACCCATGCGAATTCAGGGCTCTTTCGTTTCCGACGAGGAGCGGGAGAATGTCATTAACTTTGTCAAGGAGAGCGCGGAAGTCAATTACAGTGATGATATCCTTGCCCAGATTGAAAAGGCGGCGGAGGATGGGACCCCCGCCGGCGGAGATGACAAAAAGCAGGAAAATCCCAGCGGCCTCGGCCCCGATTATGACGAGCTTCTGCCTCAGGCGGTGGACGTTATCTTTGAGACGAAGCAGGCCTCCGTCTCAATGCTCCAGCGCCGTCTTAAGCTGGGCTATGCGCGCGCCGCGCGTATCGTAGACCAGATGGAGGAGCTTGGCATAGTCGGACCCTTTGAGGGCTCCAAGCCGCGCCAGCTCCTGATCAACAAGCAGCAGTGGCAGGAGATGCAAAATCTGGGAACTGCACCCAATGAGCAGATAAACGAACAGGTGAGCTTCTCCGATTATGAGGACGAACCTGCCAGTGACTGGAAGGATTAGTATTTTGTCGGTCGAAGCTCGAACAGAGCTTCGACTGTTTTATACGGAGGCAGAATGAGAGACTTTTTTCATATACAGATGACCGACGCCGAACTGTCCACTATAAGCGTTCTGGGACTTGCTCATATCGGCGACGCGGTTTACGAACTTCTCACCCGCACAGCACTCTGTGCCCGCGGTAAATGTACTTCCAAAACGCTCCACCGCGACACTGTGAAGCGTGTATGTGCACCCGCGCAGGCGCTGGCGATGCAAAAACTGACAGACATACTCAACGACGAGGAGCAGTCGGTTTTTAAACGCGGACGCAATGCAAAGGTAAACTCTGTCCCTAAAAGTGCAAGCGTGTCTGACTACCACACCGCGACGGGACTGGAGACTCTGTTCGGCTATCTATACCTCAAGGGGCGTTATGATCGCATAAACGAACTGTTTGAAATAATATTGGAGGACTGAAATGCCGCTTGACGCGATATGTATAAACGCTCTAGCGGGAGAACTGCAGTCTCTTGTCGGCTCAAAGATCGACAAGGTCCAGCAGCCCGAAAGAGATCTTATAATTCTCTCTCTGCGAGGTGCGGGAACAGGCAGCCGCCTGCTCATATCGGCGGGAGCAGGTACGGCGCGTATCCACATCTGCAATGAGAGCTATGAAAATCCCCAGCAGCCGCCGATGTTCTGTATGCTACTGCGAAAGCACATTGTCGGCGCGCGTATATCGGCGCTGTATCAGCCCGAGTTTGAGCGTATGCTCGTCTTTGAACTTGACGCCTACGACGAGATGGGTGTAGAGGTCAAAAAAAAGCTGATTGTTGAAATGATGGGGCGAAACTCAAATATTATACTCGTTGGACCAGAGGGACATATTATCGAGTGTATGCGGCGTGTGGACAGCGACATGAGCAGTTATCGTCAGATGCTGCCGGGACTGTTCTACCATATGCCGCCCAAACAGGGCAGGCCGAACTTCCTGCTGGCCGCATGGGACGAGATAGAAAACATCTGGGATAAGGCCCCCCAGGATGCTATTACAGACAAGTGGATACAAGACAGCTTTTTCGGCATTTCGCCGCTTGTATGCCGCGAGCTGAGCTATCGCGCACTGGGTGAGGTATCCAGACCCAAGCTGCAGCTTTCACCGGAAGAGAACGGCAGGTTTTTAGGAGAGCTCTCTGCGCTCCGAGACCGTGTCCGTGACAGAGACTTTACGCCTACCATGCTCTTGTCCGGTGAACAACCCTCGGACTTTTCATTTATGCCGATACTGCAGTATGAAGACGCTGTGTCCTCAGTTAGCTGTCGGAGCTTTTCCGAACTTCTAGAGAGCTATTTCACACGCCGGGAAAAACAGGAACAGATGCGCCGCAAGTCTCAGTCGCTTCTTAAAAACGTCCGCAGTGCCCATGAGCGCTCTTTGAGAAAGCTTGCCGCCCGCCGCGAGGAACTTCTCAGGACTGCCGACAGGGAGCTGGCGCGCAAAAGGGGAGACCTTATAACCGCAAATCTTTACCGCATGAAAAAGGGCGACCGCATACTCGAGGCGGAGGACTATTTTGAAAATAATTGCCCTTTAATTAAAATTCCTCTTGATCCTCTCAAATCACCTCAGCAGAACGCAGCCTCATACTATAAAGAATACAACAAGGCCAAGACCGCCGAGACATATCTGGGAGACCTAATAGAAAAAGGCGAGAAGGAGGAGGCGTATCTTCTAAGCGTCATGGACGAGATAACGCGTGCAGAGAGCGAGCGCGATCTTATGGATATACGCCGAGAGCTGACGGAGACCGGCTTTATCCGTCAGCAGAAAACAGGAAAGAGAGAGAAAATAAGGGAGTCAGAGCCGCTGCGCTTTATTTCCAGCGCGGGAATGACGATCACTGTCGGCCGTAACAACAGTCAGAATGACAAGCTGACCACAAAAACTGCCCGCCGTACTGATATATGGCTGCATGTTCAAAAGCTGCACGGCAGTCATGTCATTATAAGCTGCGACGGGGTACAGCCCGATGAGCGAACTTTATTCGAGGCTGCTTCTCTTGCTGCTTATTACTCTCAGGCACGCGGCAGCGGCAAGGTCCCGGTGGACTATACGCAGGTGCGCAATGTGAAAAAGCCTTCCGGCTCGCTGCCGGGCGCCGTCATATACTCCGACTACCGGACTCTGCTTGCGCAGCCCGACGAAAGGCTCTGTAAAAGTCTGGCAAAAAAATAAACTTAATTTTTGTGATAAAAGAATAAAAAGAGACCCACTGTCTTAAAAATGTGGGTCTCTATTATTAAAAGCATAGAGTTCTATCGGTAATTTTATCTGTTTTCCAGAACCTGCATAGCTCCCATAAGAAGCTTTGCGCAGTCGGCCCGGGTAAGTCCGGCCTCGTAGCTGCCGGAGCCGTATTCCGAGATGTCGCAGGCGCTGAGGTTTGCACATGCCTGCATGGCCCAGACGGGGGCGGTGCCGACTTGCGCAGTGGATTTGACGTTGGTGAGCTGCAGAGCCTTATTCAGCATAACGGCAGCTTCAGCGTGGGTAATATTGTTTTCGCTGTTGAACACCGCCGTTTTGTAGCCGTTGCGATATCCGTTTATAATTCCGGTCAACAGAGCTGTCGAAACATATGGCTTCTGATAGCCCGGTATGCTGCCATCGTCTTCAAACCCTGTTGTGATAACACCGGACAGAATATCGCAGTCTGCTACCTTCATACACATGGTCAGAAACTCGCCGCGGGTAACAGGCGCTTCCGGATTAAACACATATTGGCCTCCAAGGTTTTCACCCGTGAAGATTCCTTTCTCCGCCAGAACCAGCGCCGCGTACTCAACACCGTTTTTGTCGAGGTCAGAGTAGTTGATCGCGCATTTCTGTTTTACGATCTTGATAATGACCGTAGCCTCGGGCGACTCTCTGCCGTCGCTGTCTTTGGCCTTATAACCGAAATAGTCACTTCCTCTCTTGCCCTCTGCCGGAGTGTATACAAAGCTTCCGTTCTCACCGAGTACGATCTCGCCTTTTTTGGGTTTTGTGGTGATCTCAAAACTCAGAATGTCTCCATCGGGATCTGTGGCCTTAAGCTGGCCGTTTACGGAGACGTCGCGATAGGTGGTTATTTCAAGATTTTCAGCAATCGGAGCCCCTCCGGTACTTTTTGCGCCCACCGCAAGTATCCCTACAGTCAACGCCGCAATAATACAGACAGATGCTATAATGGTTATTTTACCTTTCATTTTATTACCTCCGAGCAAATATTGAGCCTGCCGCTCTTTGACAGTATTCTGCTCGGTTTTCGCGGGTATTATTCCCAAATTAAAAAAGCAAGCCGCGTTAATTTGCGGCTTGCCTGTCATCAGCGTACATCTCAGGCATTATCCCTAACTACGCACTGGCCCGGGTCGCCCTTAGGCGGGAAAAAGTCCTCAACAGGGAATGGAATGGACGCGAACAGCGTGCATGGATCGTCTTCGCTGCCTACACATTCCTTTTCGGGTATGCAATAGTTATAGATGGGGATCTCCAATTGAGTCTCACGCTCGAGTCGGATGATTGAGAACTGACCCAGAGTGACATAGAGCTGCTTTCCGCAGATGTTGGTCACAAGTCCATCCTCAAAAAAGTCGGCAATCTCCTGTGGGATCTCACGTATCTCACCGTCTGAGGGCTCGCATATGGGGCAGTCAGATATCCGCATGGAGAGTGGCAGGGGGTCTACGGCCTCGACAACTGCGGTGGGCAGGTTGCTGCAGCTAGGCTTGCACTTCATACCGCCCTTGGAACTGAAGATCTTTGTCCCGCCGGTGCCGCCGTAGAGTAAAACTCGTTTTTCGAAAATCGCAAGGCCCGATACAAACCTGTCTCCCGGGAAGGCTTCGCCGGTCACCCTGTAGAAGTAGGTAACGTCAACTGAGTAGCACCCTTTGTTAAAATTGATTTCCTCTACGCGTACACAGGCGTTTAGCAGAGTTGCTGTTTTTGGTCTTATGCTGATTGCCGTATCAACCACGGCCTGAGACTTCGGACAGAGACAAACGCGCAGGTCTTCGATACAGTCTTTATCCATACAGCTGTCAAAGATCTTGCCGGTGTGTATACATACCGCTTCGTTTATGCACTGCATATTTGCTGGCTCTGCGGAAGTCATGTTCTTCGTCATATTTATACCTCCCGGTAAAAATTTTTTGAATTTCTTCGATACAGTCTATGCCAACATGGCAGTTTTGTGTTAACATTGAATTGACGTAAGGAGAAAAAACACCTATAATTAGTTTTTAAGAGCAATAAACGCAGGGGGCGAGATATTTGGACAGACACGGCTTTATACATGAGAAGCTCGATATCAAGATACTGATACTCTACATACTCCGCAGGCTCCCTGCGGAAGTCGGATTTGACGAGCTTACGGATTTCGTTATGATAGACGACGGCTTTGACTACTTTGAGTACACGCAGTGTTTATCTGAACTAGTGGACACAGGACACGTTGAACAGAATGACAGCTTTTACAAAATCACTAAGAAGGGAGCGGAGCACTGCGACGCCGTTGAGAGCAGTCTGCCTTACTCTGTGCGCTCAAAGGCCGACAACTTCATTGCCCCTACCGTAGAGAAAATGCGCCGCGACGCGCTGATTTTCACGACTCACAAGGTCAATAACGACGGCAGCTGCAATATGAAGCTCTCCCTGTCAGACGGCATGGGCGACATTCTGAAGCTCAGTATACTCACCTCTGACGAAGCGGAGACAGTCGCCATGGAAAAATACTTCCGCGCCAATGCAGAGAGCATATATCATAAGATAATCGGGCTGCTTTCACCTGAAAACAAATAGAGTGGAGGAAACTATGAACTCTTTTATACCTGAGGGCTACAAAAGCTCCCTTGGAATCTATGATACTCAGAAGGCCATCGGCCTTCTTAAACGTATCTTCGCAGACAGACTGGCCGCGGAACTCAACCTCTACCGCGTGTCCGCGCCGCTGTTTGTGGAGGAAAAAACCGGGCTCAACGACGACCTGAACGGAATTGAGCGTCCGGTAAGCTTTGATATAGCAAATACGGAAAAGCACGCTCAGGTAGTGCAGTCGCTTGCAAAATGGAAGCGTGTTGCGCTCAAGAGATATGATTTTTACCCGGGAAAGGGAATATATGCCGACATGAACGCTATACGGCGTGATGAGGATATGGACAACCTTCACTCCATCTATGTCGACCAATGGGACTGGGAAAAAGTCATTGAGCGTAAAGACAGAAACTTAGATTACCTTAAAAGTACGGCTTTTGCTATAGTCAAGGCGCTCTGCGATACTCAGGATACGATGCAGTCAATATATGAGCAGCTCGGCAAATACGGTAAGCTTAGGCGTGAGGTCGCCTGTATTACCACGCAGGAGCTGGAGGATATGTATCCCAACAAAACTCCGAAGGAGCGCGAAAATGCTTTTGCAAGAGAACACGGCACCATATTTATTACGCAGATCGGCGGCGCTCTCCGTTCCGGCAGACCCCACGACGGACGCGCTCCGGACTATGACGACTGGAGCCTCAACGGAGACATTCTTTTCTGGTACGAGCCGCTCGGCTGCGCTGTAGAGCTCTCCTCTATGGGTATAAGGGTTGATGCAGAGTCGTTGGACAGACAGCTTTCAATCGCAGGATGCGATGACCGCCGTGGGCTTATGTATCACAATATGCTCCTCAACGATGAATTGCCTCTTACCATTGGAGGGGGCATAGGACAGTCGAGGCTGTCAATACTCGTTCTTGACAAGGTGCACATAGGGGAGGTACAGGCCTCCGTATGGGACGAGCAGACAATAGAAGTTTGCAAAAAAGCCTCCGTCATGCTCCTGTAAAGAGTTTAGAAGGCTCTATGAAAATCAGCTTGGAGTTTCCAAAACATTATTGCGGCAACCACGGCGGAACAGGACAAGCTGAATATTTGAAAGCGGACTGGCGCATCTTGTAATGCGCCAGTCCGCTTGATTTTCTATTCTATTAAATTAACCTATATTGTACTATTAGGCCAGGCCGATTTCGCTCTCGGTCGGTACCACTGCTATGTAGGACTTGCCGACCGCAAGGGTGAGTTCCTTGCCGTCTGCATAATAGCGGAAAGGTTCGTTGGATCCGCCGCGCTTCCAGGTTATATCGATGCATTTGCCGTCACAGATAAATTTGCCGGTGCCCTCGCCGATCAGATTGACGGAACGGCGGCCATAATCGTCTACTATTTTGGTATCCGCATTGACGATGAGTACATTTTTAAACTGCAGCGGCTCGTTGCTGTTGCCGTCGATAATGGTGTTGCCGTATTCCTCGGGAGTGTAGAGGCCGGTGCTGCTGTCATAGCTGAGGCGGGTGTTCTTGAGACCGCCGAAGCTGACGTCAACATCAGCAGCAGGCACGCTGTCGGTCATAGCTACATTCTCTCCGTCTTTGGCAAACACGAGACCGTAGTCATATTTGCTGCCATCGTGCATGAGCTCATAGCCCTTTTCGTCAACGCCCGCGAGTATGCCTTCGCCTGAGGTGAACATACTGTGTTCATAGCCCTGAGACATCCTGTTGGGGTCACGGTAAAACACGTTCGAATTGAAGGTGGTCCGGACACCGTCTAAGCTGCTGACGTTTTTTGTGGAGATATCGCTGTATGCCTGATCGCTGCCGCCGGCATGGACATATATAGCGTCGTAGCTGAGCGCGACGTCTATGTAATACGGACGGGCGGAACGCATACTGCCGATTTTTTCGACATCGCTGACGTCGGAAAAGATTGCGAGCATTCTGGTGATATCACTCTCGGCGAGAATTTCGTAAACAATATCCGCCTGAGAGGTTCCGCAGTGGGGCAGTGCAACGCTGATGTTGTTGATCATTACAGCGAAGGGACGGGTGTTTTCCGGTTCTTTCTCAACAATCTCTCCCGTCAGAGGATTGGTGTAGATGACCGGCTCTTCCGATACAACAGGGGGAGTCTCGGTCTCGACATCATCTGAAGCGGGAAAGGCTTTGCCGCAGGCGGCAAGGACAAGAACAAGCGAAATTGCCGTGATTATAGGTATTATTTTTTTCACAATAGATCCTCCGGGAAATGCGAATTATTTGTCGTTTTATGCCGACGCACATATGATACGCTTATAACGCAGAGTTGTCAAACTCATTTTGCAGTGATAAAATAAAAATTAATGTAAAATTATTTCAAAAACGTTGGGGGAGATTAACCATGTATGAACAAATTAAGGAGCAGGCCAAAAATGCCGTTTGCGAACTGCTTTCAGAGACGCAGCCGAAGTCCGGGCAGATAGTCGTTATCGGCTGCTCTTCAAGTGAAATAGTGGGCGGAAATATTGGCAAAGCTTCGGCACCGGAAGTTGCCGAGGCTGTTCTTGGAGAGACCCTTTCTGTCCTAAGAAACAGAGGACTTTATCTCGCCGCACAGTGCTGTGAACACCTGAACAGGGCTCTGGTGATTGAAAGGGAAGCCGCCGAGAAATTCGGATACGAGGCAGTCGCTGCCGTACCCAAGCCCAAAGCTGGGGGCTCCTTTGCCGCCGCTGCCTATCTTGCGTTCAAAGACCCCGTACTGGTAGAGCACGTCAGAGCATCGGCCGGGCTTGATATCGGCTGTACAATGATCGGTATGCATCTGCGTGATGTTGCGGTACCGCTGAGGCTCAAAAACAACCGAGTCGGTGAAGCTCTGGTGCTGGCCGCCAAGACACGTCCAAAATATATCGGCGGCCCGCGTGCACAATACGAATAATAAACTATATGACCGCAAATAGGTGTATATACCGCCTGTTTGCGGTAATTTTATGAGTAAACAGTAAATATCTGTTCTTTGCCCCTATCTTTTAATATATTATAAGCCTTACGTAAAATTTGTTGTAACAGATACTGCGATACTAATTATGTTTTCTTTTAGCGTCATCTCAAGGGTGTGGTTCGCGGAATTATTCTATTTCATTTTTCGACACATACTGCTATAATCAAATAAAAAATGATTCTTTGCCTGCTGCCCCGAATTTTATGGTGCGGAATTGCAGGAGGTCTCTGGAGAACTATATGTATAAAATAATCAAAAAACGGATTCTCAACGAAGCGGGTACGACACTGGAGATGGTCGTAGAGGCACCTCTCGTGGCAAGAAAATGTCTTGCAGGACAGTTTATTATTTTTCGTCTTGACGAATACGGCGAGCGCATACCTCTTACAATCGCCGACTATGACCGCGACAAGGGGACTGTGACCATTATGTTCCAGCCTGTCGGCAAAAGCACCACAATGCTTGCGGAGCAAAATGAGGGGGACTATATTTTGGACTTTGTCGGTCCTCTCGGAAATCCGACCGATATGGACGGGCTTAAGCGTGTTGCCGTTGTGGGCGGCGGCGTCGGCTGCGCAATCGCTTATCCCATTGCCAAAGCCATGCATGAAAAGGGGATAGAGGTAGACATGATCGCCGGTTTCCGCAGCAAGGACATCGTAATGCTTGAGGATGAGATGCGCAGGAGCTCGAAAAACCTCTACATTACAACGGATGACGGAAGCTATGGTGAAAAGGGCTTTACGACCGATAAGCTGAAGCAGCTTATCGAGTCCGGAAGAAACTACGACGCGGTCTATGCAATCGGCCCCGGCGTTATGATGAAATTTGTCAGCATGACCACAAAGCCCTTCGGAATAAAGACCATAGTATCGCTCAACCCTATAATGATCGACGGGACGGGCATGTGCGGCGGCTGCCGCATAACCGTCGGCGGTGAGACCAAATTTGCCTGTGTTGACGGCCCTGAGTTCGACGGACACCTGGTGGACTGGGATGAGCTTATAAACCGCGGTGCGTTTTATAAGGATGAGGAGGCGGATATGAAAGAGCATATCTGTAACCTCACTGGAGGTGTCCGCCATGCCTAATATGTCACAGAGTAAAAACCCCATGCCCGAACAGGAGCCTCTGGTACGCAATAAAAATTTCAGTGAAGTCGCGTTGGGTTATACGAAAGAGATGGCTATAGACGAGGCACAGCGCTGTCTCAACTGCAAAAGCAGCCCCTGTGTGACCGGCTGTCCCGTCAACGTGCACATCCCCGAATTTATACTCAAGGTCGCCGAGGGCGACTTTGACTCGGCTTACGATATCATAACATCCACCAATGCGCTTCCCGCCGTATGCGGACGAGTCTGCCCTCAGGAAAATCAGTGCGAGGGTAAATGCGTCCGGGGCATAAAGGGCGAGCCTGTCGCAATAGGCCGGCTGGAGCGCTTTGTTGCGGACGCACATACGGCCAAGTGCGGTCTGGACGGCGCCGGCTGTATGACTCTCCCCGAGCAAAACGGCCATAGGATCGCTGTAGTCGGCTCGGGTCCAGCCGGACTGAGCTGCGCCGGCGATCTGGCGCTCAAGGGCTATGACGTCACCATTTTCGAGGCGTTTCATAAGGCGGGCGGCGTTCTGGTATACGGCATACCCGAGTTCAGGCTCCCAAAAGATATAGTTCAGGGGGAGATTGACAACCTTGCGTCTATCGGCGTAAAAATCGTCACTAACGCGGTCATTGGACGCTCCATGAGTGTGGACGAGCTTTTTGAGGACGGCTACGAGGCCGTATTTATCGCCACAGGGGCGGGTCTTCCGCAGTTTATGCACATACCCGGTGAAAACCTTCTTGGCGTCTATTCGGCAAACGAATATCTGACCCGGATTAATCTTATGAAGGCATATCTGCAAGAGTACGATACCCCTATTAAGACAGGAAAGCGCGTCGCCGTAGTCGGCGGCGGCAATGTCGCTATGGATGCAGCCCGCTGCGCAAAACGCATGGGCGCGGAGGAAGTATATATCGTCTACAGACGCAGCATGGCGGAGCTTCCCGCCCGCAAGGAGGAAGTCCACCACGCAATTGAGGAGGAGATTATATTTAAGCTCCTCAACAACCCCGTTGCGGTTTTGGGGGATCAGAACGGTCGTGTAAGCGGAATAGAGTGCGTACGGATGGAGCTGGGGGAACCCGACCAGAGCGGACGCCGCCGTCCTGTTGAGGTCAAGGGCTCCAACTTTGTTATTGATGTCGACACCGTGATCATCGCCATCGGGACAAGTCCAAACCCGCTCATCAAGTCCACTACGGAGGGACTGGAAACAGATAAAAAGGGTTGTATAATTGCTGACGAGACTACTGCAACGAGTCGGCAAGGAGTATTTGCCGGAGGCGACGCGGTGACCGGAGCTGCCACGGTTATTCTTGCCATGGGAGCCGGTAAAACCGCCGCAGAGAGCATCGACAAGTACATCAGAGGCAAATAATTATTACGGAAGCCGTGGGTTGCATTAAAACGGCTTCCGTATTTGTATAATTTTATCTTTGGATCTACCACATTTAAGCAAAAAACACTTGCAAATACTATATGTATATGCTACTATAATAAGGTAAGTGTAGTAAGCAGTGATTTGAGTGGGGTCCGCCCACTCTTTTTGTTGAGAAAAAAACATTTGTAAGAATATGGTAATTGGTGAGCTATGAGTAAAATTGTCGACATCGTAACGAATTTGGCAAAGCCCGTTGTGGAGCAGGCCGGCTGCACACTCTGGGACGTTGAATACGTCAAAGAGGCCGGTCAGTGGCATCTGAGGGTCTACATTGATAAGGACGAGGGCATTTCCATTGAGGACTGCGAGAACGTCAGCCGTGCCCTCGACCCGATTCTGGATGAGAAGGACCCCATCGAGGACAGCTATGTGTTCGAGGTCTCGTCCGCGGGGCTTGAGCGCACATTGAAGCGTCCTGAACATTTTGCCCGTTTTATCGGGAACACTGTCGAGGTAAAGCTCTATAAGGCGCAAAACGGCGCGAAGGTTTTTTCCGGAACGCTGATGAGATACGAAAACGGCAATGTAACCATTGAGTCTGAAAACGGCGAGGCCACATTCCTGAAAGAGCAAGTTGCGGCTGTCCGAATCAGCCTGCTGTAATTATGGAGGAGAAATAAATGAACGCAGAATTTTTCGACGCTATTGCGGACATTGAACGCGAAAAGGGCATATCCCGGGAGTACATGAAAGAAAAGATCACTCAGGCGCTTCTTTCTGCCTATAAAAAGGACAATCCGGAATGCGGCGACAATATTGTCATAGTCATGGACGATGAAAAAAAGCGAATAGATATGTTTCTCCGTATGGATGTCGTGGAAGAGGTTGAGGACCCTAAAACGCAGATGCTGCTCGAAACCGCTCAAAACTACTCCAAGCGTGCAAAGGTTGGCGGAGTTATTGAAATCCCGGTGGACACAAAAAAATTCGGCCGTATTGCCGCTCAGGCCGCGAAACAGGTGATAATACAGGGTATCAGGGAGGCTGAGCGAGGAATTATTTATGATGAGTTCACCTCTAAGGAGCAGGAGATCCTCACGGGTACTGTCATACGTATCGAGCCCAGAACAGGATCTGTTTCAATCAAGATAAGCTCCAACTCTGAGTTTACAGAGGCAATGCTGTCGCCCAAGGAACAGATCAAGGGCGAACACCTGGTCGAAGGGGATATGATAAAGGTCTATGTGGTCGAGGTTCGCAAGTCCACACGGGGTCCGCAGGTACTCATTTCCAGAACCCACCCCGGCCTTGTAAAGCGGCTGTTTGAGCTTGAAGTTCCCGAAATTTTCGACGGTATCGTGGAGATAAAGAGCATAGCCCGAGAGCCCGGCAGCCGTACCAAAATCGCCGTATGGTCCGTTGACGAGGACGTCGATCCCATCGGCGCCTGTGTCGGCCCCAAGGGCGGCAGAGTAGCGGGGATAGTGGATGAGCTTGGCGGTGAAAAAATCGACATAGTCAAGTTCAGCGAGCAGCCGGAGGAATACATTGCCGCCGCGCTTTCTCCCGCAGAGGTCATTGAAGTCACGATGCTGGACGAGGCTAAAAGCTGCCGCGTCATAGTACCGGACAACCAGCTCTCTCTCGCCATAGGCAAGGAAGGTCAGAACGTCCGTCTTGCCGCGAAGCTGACCGGTTATAAGATTGACATAAAGCCCGAATCAGAGGCTTATTGATTTCTAATATTTAACAATTCAGGAGGTGGCCGTTGTGCCGAAAAAGATTCCGATGCGGCAGTGTACCGGCTGCCGCGAAATGAAACCAAAGCGCGAGCTTATCCGCGTTGTAAAATCACCTGAGAATGAGATCTCTCTCGACTTCAAGGGTAAGGCGCAGGGCAGGGGAGCCTATGTCTGCCCAAATCTTGAATGCCTGAAAAAAGCCAGAAAGAGCAGGGCACTGGAGCGCTCTCTGGATATTTCGATACCTGAGGAGATATACGGGCAGTTGGAAGAGCAGATGGAGGCGGGCCATGAATGATCCTCTGAATTATTTTGGAATCGCCCGTAAAGCCGGCGCAATTGAATTAGGCGAAGTAAACTCAGGTTCAGCTATCCGCTCAGGGAAGGCAAAGCTCCTTGTTATAGCATCAGACGCCTCCGAAAATGCCAGGAAGCGCGCTGAGAATTTTGTCTACGGCAGAAAAACTGTGCATGTCACCCTGCCATATACCAAGGAGGAGTTGTGCAGAATAACCGGGTCCCACGGCTGTTCTATGGCTGTGTTCACCGATATCGGTCTTGCCGCCGCGTTTATGAAGAATCTTGCCGAGACGGACACAGTTTACCTGACGGCTTCCGAAAAGCTCGCCGCTCAAAATGATAAAGCAATGCAACGCAGAAGAGAGGCTCAGGCACACAGCAGAAACAAAAAATTCGGCAAGCCTGCGCGCCCAGAAGCATCGGAGAAGAGGAGGAAATAATAATGAGTAATATGATAAAATACAGAGTCCACGAGGTCGCGAAGGATTTCAAGATGAACTCAAAAGAAATCAGCCTGATCCTGACCGATTATGCTGCTGCTCCCAAAAACCATATGCAGGCCCTTGAGGACGATGAGCTCTCCATCATCTTCGAATACCTCACTCAGCACAATCAGATTGAGGACCTTGCCGAGGTGTTTGCAGTTTCTGAAAAGCCCGCCGAAGCAAACGATAAGTCTCCGGTACAGAAGAAGACCACGGACACCGCGGGCAATAAGACCAATACATCACATGCGCAGCCTTCAGCTGCAAAAAAGCCCGAAAAAGACAATAAGCCGCATGTTCCCCGCGCTGTCCCTGAAAAGCGGATTATCGACACACGCGGCGCAACCGTTAATATAGCCAAGTATGACGACCGCCTTGACAACCTTGTGCCGGAAAAGGCCGAAAAGATGCGTCCAGGCGGCAAGGAAAAGTTTACAAATAAAAATAAAAACCGCATAACCCCCAGTGCAAAGCGCAAGCAAGAGGAGAAGGAAAAGCTCCAGAGACTCCAGTTTGAGATTGCTAAGAAGGCTCCGCTGAAGGTCTCCATTCCAGATGAGATCAATGTCGGTGAACTTGCAAGCCGTATGAAAAAGACAGGTGCCGAAGTGGTACGCCAGCTTGTCAAGATGGGAATAATGGCCTCTTTATCCGATGTTATCGACCATGAGACCGCAGCGCTCGTGGCTATGGAAATGGGCTGTAAGGTCGAAAAGGAAGTCAATGTCACAGTTGAGGAGCGCCTCATTGACGACCACGAGGACTCTCCGGAGGATCTCGTCCCCCGCGCTCCCGTTGTTGTTGTCATGGGCCACGTCGACCACGGCAAAACATCCCTGCTAGACCGAATCCGTGAGACAAATGTTGTCAGCGGTGAAGCAGGCGGCATCACACAGCACATAGGCGCATATCGAATAGAGGTCAACGGCAGCCCCATCACTTTCCTGGACACTCCGGGACACGAGGCTTTCACTTCCATGCGTGCCCGCGGCGCTATGATTACAGATATTGCGATACTTGTTGTCGCTGCGGACGACGGTATAAAGCCCCAGACCGTTGAGTCCATAAACCACGCCAAGGCGGCGGATATACCCATAATCGTAGCAATAAACAAAATGGATAAACCCACAGCCAACCCGGACCGTATCAAACAGCAGCTCACCGAATACGAGCTGGTCAGCGAGGAATGGGGAGGGGACACCATTATATGTCCGATCTCAGCCAAGACCGGAGAGGGTGTAAACGAACTCCTTGAAATGGTCGCTTTGACAGCCGAGATGCGTGAGCTCAAGGCCAATCCCAACCGAGCCGCAATGGGTGCCGTAATCGAAGCGCGTTTGGACAAGGGCCGCGGCCCTATTATGACTGTTTTGGTACAGAACGGCTCTCTGCACCAGGGTGACGTTATCATAGCCGGAACCAGCGTCGGCCATGTCCGCGTTATGACCAACGAAAAGGGCGAGCGCCTTACTGACGCCGGTCCCTCCGTCCCTGTAGAGATAGCGGGTATGTCGGAAGTTCCGAATGCCGGCGACACCTTCAACGCTGTAGACGATGAACGTATGGCCCGCGAGCTTGTTGCACAGAGAAAACAGCAGAACAAGGACGCCCTTATTGGTACGGCAAAGAAAGTTACACTTGAGGATCTGTTTGCCCAGATACAGCAGGGCGAGATAAAGGATCTCAATATCATTGTCAAGGCGGATGTGCAGGGCAGCGCCGAGGCGGTCAAGTCCTCGCTTGAAAAGCTCTCAAACGATGAAGTCAGAGTGAGAGTGATACACTCGGCCGTCGGCGCCATAAGCGAATCCGATGTTATGCTGGCAGCGACCAGCGGCGCGATAATCGTCGGATTCAATGTGCGTCCGGAGAACGTGGCACGCGACTATGCCGCGAGAGCAAACGTCGATATACGCATGTACCGCGTGATCTACGACTGCATCAACGAGATAGAGTCCGCTATGAAGGGTCTTCTGGCGCCTAAGTTCAAGGAAGTCGTCGTCGGCCACGCAGAGGTTCGCCAGCTGATAAAAGTGTCGAAGGTCGGAACCATCTGCGGCTGCTACGTACAGGACGGCAAGATGGTCCGAAACGGCAAGGCCCGCGTTGTACGTGACGGTATAGTCATATACGAAGGCGATCTCGGTTCTCTGCGCCGTTTCAAGGATGACGTCAAGGAGGTTGCGACAAACTACGAGTGCGGCATAAATATAGAAAACTTTAACGATGAAAAAGAAGGCGACATCATCGAGTGTTTCATCATGGAACAGATTGTTGACTGAAAATAATAAGGCCGCCGGTTACGGCGGTCTTTACCGCTTGGGAGAGTTAATTTATGGCAGGCTTTAAACTTGAGAGAACAAACGACGATATCCGTATCGTCCTGAGTGAGCTGCTCCGCTCTATAAAGGATCCCCGCGTCAATCAGGGTATGCTCAGCATTACGCGCACAGATACGACAGGCGATCTGCGCTACTGCAAGGTATATCTCAGCGTATACGGCCTTGAAAATGAAAAAGAACTCAAAAAAGGACTTAAATCCGCTTCCGGATGGCTCCGCCGTGAGCTTGGCAGCAAGCTCAGTCTCAGATATACGCCGGAGCTTATTTTCGAGCTGGACGACTCCATCGAACACGGCGCGCATATCAACAGGATAATGAGCGAACCGGGGTTTTTGGATCGCAATACTTCCGCGGAGGATGGACAAAATGACAATAACTGATGTTGTGAGCAGACTGCGCGAACACGACGATTTCATCATAATCACCCATATAAGACCCGACGGTGATACCGTCGGGTCCGGTGCCGCACTCTGCAACGCTCTGCAGAAGGCGGGAAAGCGCGCATATCTCTATGATAACCCTCAGTTTCCAGATTGCTATCCTTGGCTGAGCGACCCCTTTGTCGCACCGCAGGGCTATGAGCCAAAGTTTGCCGTAGCAGTTGATCTTGCTGAGGAAAAAATGTTTCCCAAAGGCTTTTCAGGCCCGGTTGATCTCTGTATTGACCACCACCCGTCAAACTCTCACTACGCAATAGAGACCTATCTCGAGCCGGATAAGGCCTCCTGCGGCGAGATAGTCATGAAGGTCGTTAAGGAGCTCTGCGGAAAGCTTGAAAAAGACCTTGCCGACCAGCTCTATGTTGCGGTCGCTACGGATACGGGCTGTTTTGTCTACGGCAATACGACCGGGGACACTCTGCGCGCTGCCGCCGAGCTCTGTGACGCAGGAGCGTCGAACACTGTGCTCAACAAAATTCTCTTCAGAACTAGCTCCAAGGCGCGGCTGCTGCTGGAGAGTATGATCTTTTCCTCCCTTCGCTATTACCACGGAGGCAAAACGGTTTTTGCAATCGTGACGAACGATATGCTGACCAAAGCCGGCGCCACTGAAAAGGACTGTAACGACATTGCATCCCTGCCTGGCAGAGTGGAGGGGGCGGCGACCTCTGCAGTCATCAAGGAAGTGGACGCCAACCACTGCAAGATATCACTGAGGACCAACGGTATGGTAAACGCCAACGCCGTCTGCAAAAAATTCGGCGGCGGAGGACACGCGATGGCCTCGGGCTGCAGTATGGACAAGTCCTGTGAGGAGGCTGCGGCAATGCTTGCAGACGCCATAGCAGAGGTCATTGAATGAACGGCATACTTCTTGTAGACAAGCCCCCTGATTTTACAAGCCATGATGTAGTGGCAAAGCTTCGCGGCTTACTGCGTGAGCGGAGGATAGGACATTCAGGAACGCTTGATCCTATGGCGACGGGGCTTTTGGTCCTGTTCATCGGCAGGGCGACCCGCGCCGTCCAGTTCGCCGAAAACCACGAAAAAGAGTATATTGCGGGGCTTCGCCCCGGAATCGTGACCGATACTCAGGATATCACCGGAACTGTGCTAAGAACCGGTGACAAAAGTTTCACAGCCGAAGAGCTCACCGCGGTCCTGCCCGATTTCACGGGCGATATTATGCAGATCCCGCCCATGTATTCAGCCATCAAGATAGACGGCAAAAAGCTCTATGAAATAGCCAGAAAGGGCGGAGAAGTGGAGCGCAAAAGCCGCCCTGTCACTATCAGCGAGCTACAGCTTCTTGGCGAAGAGAACGGAGACTTTTTTCTGCGTATCCGCTGCTCAAAGGGCACCTATATTCGTACTCTCTGCCATGATATCGGCAAAAAGCTTGGCACCGGTGCGGCGCTCTCTTATCTGCGGCGGACAAAATGCGGCTCTTTTTCCGTGGAGAATTCTCTGACTGTCGACGAGATTCAGGATCTGGCCGGTAAGGGCGAAATTGAAGAGAAGCTCATACCCGTTGACACGCTTTTCTGTACCTCTCCTTCTTGCACGCTAAATGAGGTACAAAAGAAAAAATGCCTTTGCGGAACCTCGTTTGATGCGGACCTGCCTGACGGCAATTACCGTGTTTATGATGAGGAAGGGGCATTTCTTATGTACGCAAATACACAAAATGGAACCATGTCCGTCATTAAGAGCTTCTTTGAAATATAGAAATATTATGTAAACTAATCGTTGCGATTGGTACGGAGGAAATATGCAGGCTGAGAATACTAAACCGCTTGTTATAGCGCTCGGATTTTTTGACGGAGTACACATAGGCCATGCCGAGCTTATCAATATGGCAAAGCACCGCGCCGAGCAGATAGGCGCAGAGCCTGCCGTTCTGTCTTTTGATGTCAGCCCCGAATCTGTCGTCACAGGGAAAATGATCCCGCTTATCGGCAGCACAGAGACTAGAGCGGACATAATAGGCCGCTTCTGCGGCGTCAGGAATGTCATAATATACCATTTTGACAGATACATCATGTCCATGCCGTGGAGAGAGTTCATCGACTCGCTGGTCAGACAGTTCCATGCCGTTCATTTTGTCATAGGACACGACTTCAATTGCGGCCATAAGGGAGAGGGCACGCCCGACAGGATACTCGAATACTGTGCCGAGGTCGGGCTCGGCTGTGACGTCATTCCAAAGATAACGCTTGAGGGCATAACCGTCAGCTCGACCTATATCCGCAAGCTCATAGCTGAAGGCGACATAGAGAGGGCAAATCTTTTTCTGGGCCACCCGTATACCTTTACGGGCACCGTAAAACAGGGCTATAAACTGGGCAGACGGCTCGGCACACCTACTATCAATCTCGCCTCCTCGCCCGAACTTCTGCTGCCTTTAAAGGGCGTGTATGCAACTAAAGTCGTGCTGGACGACACAGAGAAATACGCCGTGACCAATGTAGGCGTACGACCGACATTCAGCTCAGAGAACGAGGTGTCAATAGAGAGCCACATTCTCGACTTTGAGGGCGACCTCTACGGTAAATTTGTCCGCGTCGACTTTTACAACTTTTTGAGACCAGAGATGAAATTTACAAATCCGCGCGATCTGAGCCGCCAGATTGAGAGCGACACAAAACAGGCGCGGGAATACCTTGAATACTGGGACACCGGAAAATAATAATAAAAGACACGGATTTCTCCGTGTCTTTTATTATTTTAGAGCACTATTTTGCAAGTACCTTTTTCAGCCTTGCGTAGCGAGGCAGGGACTGCTCGGTGGGCCTGTCCGGCTGACCCTGAATAAGCGGCAAAACATAGTCGATGAACTTCTGGTTCACATTGTTGCCCTCGG